>JBOFUD010000175.1:0-12881 GCA_051652385.1 Flavobacterium sp. | reverse complement strand
GAATTGTTGGTGTAAGTAATTGTTTCTGCACCGTAAATTTTGGAGTTTTTATCATCTAACTCCAAATCGATCTTGTAGTCCGCTTGTTGCTGATAATACGCTGGACCTGGCGCGCCAGAGGCGGTACGAAACATATTTGGCGTGGCCAACAAATCGTACATTTGACTGAATTTATTGGTGTCGTATCTGCCTTGTTGTTTTGGTGGTGCTGTGGGGTTTTTTTCTTGAGCAAATAACAAACAAGGCAGTAATAAAAGCGTGATGGTTTTTTTCATAAAAAAAGATAGCGTTTTGAGGGGGTGAAAATAATTATTTTAAAGGAATTACTTTCTTTTTGTTAAAACTTTAACATTTGATTAGCCGAGGTTGGAGTAAAATGCAAACTTTTTTTACTTTCACCAATGTTAAAATGCATGATATTTTGTTGCTCTGTATTCCAATCGGTGAGTATTGTATTTTGAATGTTGAGTTGCTGTACTTTTGCAATTTTGGGTATCGATAAATAAGAAACAAGCACATCTTCCTCCACCTCGCTTGATAGGAATGTTAAGATTTCGGTCCGCCCATTGACCTTGAATACTAAATTTTCAGCAAAATATCTTGTCAGTAATTGAATGTCTTCCGGACTATCGTTTCCTATCCCTAGACTCGTTTTTTTATGATATTTTTTTTCTATGGCTTTGTTTAAATCATCGATAAAGATACGAGAGGTGATTTGTAGCCTCTTTTTTTCTGGAACAAATTGCACTTGAAAGAGGGCAATGTAAAATTTGTGAAAATCAAAGGATGAAAGACTAAATACTAAAAAAAGAAATCCAAAAGCTATAACTGTTTTTTTCATTTTTCAAAAGTACTCAAACTTTTAAAATCTTTATTCTTGGTGACTAAAAAATCGTACAGTAGGAATTCGTTGTTTTCTTTGAGTATTTCGTTGGCATGTTGGTCGTTTTGACAAAAGGAAAGAAAAAGTAAGACTTCAGTAGCTTTAATTTGTAAGGTGTTCACAAAAAAGGAGGTGGGGACTTTGTTGATGACTTCTTTATAGAAATTGATGGGTTGTTGCTTTTGTTCTACATCATTTTTATTTTTTTGAATCGCTTTTTTCAGGCCTTTGAATAGTCGCACAAAATCCATTCCATTGGGGATGGGAGATGCGGGCATCAGCGGATTTATTGGTGACGATTGCGTGTCATCGAAGTATTTCCGGTCAACAATTTTTTGTGTATTGGCATCGATAGGACGAATTTCTTTAGCATTTAGAACAATCACTTCTTTGAGTTCATTATCAAACATTTCTAGTATTACTTCTATATAAGGAGGATCGAAATTTGCCGAATGAAGTATAATTGTTTTAGGCAAACACGCTAAACTGCTAATGACCAAGGTGTCTTTAGGTTTGGCTTTTAGCTCGAAGTAACCCATATCTGAAATCGGGAATCGTGTTTTAGAATTTAAATTCAATACGGTTCCATTGACCACAACACCAAAAGCGTTACTCACTTTGCCGTTGAAACGACTGCGCTCTTGAGCAGGAGCAATGCCAAAAAGGAACAAAAAAAATAGCAGTATTTTATGATTTAATAACATGGATCTGTATTTTATTGAAGGTGATGGCTAGTTGTAACATACAAAACAAAATTTCGCTTCGATTTCCAGTAGTGAAGAGGCGTGCGAAATTTTTGTTTTCAATGCAATAGTATTGAAAGGCAATTATTTTATCCGCAATGCTAGGATGAAAACAAAAAAAAGTGTTGATTTTATTTGTTTTCATTCACTATAATTTCATTGTATTGTTCGGCTAACTTGATAATTAGGAACTCACTCATGGTTTTGTTTTTGGCTTTTAAGGAGTTGCAAAAAGGCTGGTTTTCGATACAATAATATTGAAATCCTTTGATGTATTCTGAGGGAATCTGGAGTTGTTCGGTGTAGTATTTATCTTCAAAAAGATACTCTAGTTTTTGCAGAAATTGTTCTTTACGTTCTATTTTTATTTCTTTTTTAAGCATTTGTTTTCTCCCTGAAAGACTGTTCAAAATGCCGTCTATTCCGCCGCCGGAGGTTGCGGTGTACAATTTTCGTTGGGCTGGGGTGTATTTTTTTTGACCAAATGGAATAATACCAAGTTTTTCAGCAGAAATATCAGATTGCGTGTGGATAATAATATCTTTTAAAACGATACTTTTTAAACTCATTTCTATTTTTAGATCTTTGTTGATAAGCTCTAATTTGGTGATAATTTTACTAAGTAGTTCAAGATGAACGGCCGAAAAAACAATGACATCTCCTTCATTGGCAGGAATTCTGAAAAAACCTTGAATGCGACTAGTGGTGGTGATTCCGGTAGTTTCATTTTTGATGTTCACGCCGTCTACAAAATTTCCTTCCACAACAATTCTTCCTTGAAGAACTCTTCCAGTGATGCTCTGCCCACAAAGGGTAGTCGTACAAAAAATTAGGAGTAAAAGGAGGCTGAAATTATTCTTCACTAAGTTGGTTTTTGTTAAAAGTAAAAGCTAAATCAGTCATGGATAATTCGAGTAGTTGTATATTGCCTGTGGTAAGGTAAGAAACGAAAAAAGTATTTTCAATACAAAAATAGCGAAATGCTTCTATATAAGGTCTTGCAATTTTCAGACGCAAGGTATAAAAATCATCTTCAAATAGGGAGCGTAGTCGTTTGAGTAAGTGTTCTTTTTGTTCTAGTGCGACCTCTTTTTTGAGTCTCTTGGTTCTTCCTGATAGTTTATTGATAATAGGATCCAAGGGAAGAGAACCTCCTAGAAGGCCCAACAAGTGGAGGGCTTTAAAATCGCCAGCAGTTGTAAGACGTCTCTCGGCGGGGGTGTATTTTTTTTGATTTTCTGGAATAATACCCAGTTTTTCGGCTGTTATGGAGGCAGTAGTATTGATAACAACTTCTTTCAAAGCAATGATTTTGGGTGTCATTTCAATACTAATCGATTGTGACTTATAATCCAAAAATGAGATTTTTTTTCTTTTGGGTTCCAATTCGGGAGCGGTCAATTGTAGTAGGTCACCCAATTTGCCTCTAATGCTAAAGAAACCATTTTTGTCGCAGGTGGTAAATTGGTTCGAATTTTCGTTTTTCACAGTCACTTCCTCAAAACGGGTGCTAGGAGCAGTTATTCTCCCTCTCATCATCACTTCCTCTTTTTGTTGCGCATGAATGGACAGCACTGTTGCAGATTGAAAAAAAAGAAGAAACCATGTTTTCATTGTTGCTTTGGTGTTGTATTTTAGTAAAAGTATGGTAATGTCTTGCTAATAAATTATTAATAAGTTGGTAAAAGTATGTTAATTATAGCTAGATCCTTACGTTGCTTTTTTGAAGTTTATTAGGAATAGTCATTTCATAAGATGGCGATTTATTGGTTGTAAAGGAAAATTTACCGCTGACGGTTCGATTAATTTTTTTATACCTTTAGCGTTTTAAATGATACACGATGAAAAAAGCGATTATAGCCAGCACTTCTACCTTGCATAATGGAGAATACTTGGAATATTTACTACCCGAATTAAAAAGTCATTTTGACCTTTGTAAAACTATTTTGTTTATTCCTTTTGCGCGCCCAGGAGGAATCACCCATGAAGAGTACACAGCTAAAGTAAAATTGGCATTTGCAAAAATTGATCTTTTAGTAAAAGGTATTCATGAATTTGAAGATGCTAAAAAAGCAGTACAAGAAGCTGAAGGTATTTTTACCGGTGGCGGAAATACTTTTCTTTTGGTGACGCAATTGTACCAACATGATGTGATGCAAGTGCTGTCTGAAACTATTAAAAAAGGCACGCCTTACTTGGGAACCAGCGCCGGAAGTAATATTTGTGGTCTTAGCATGCAAACTACCAATGATATGCCCATTGTGTATCCTCCAAGTTTTCAAACGTTAGGGATCCTTCCGTTCAATCTTAATCCGCATTATTTAGATCCGATGCCAAATTCAACACACATGGGAGAAACGCGTGAAACCAGAATTAAGGAATTTCATGCTTTCAATGCGTTGCCAGTTTTAGGATTGCGCGAAGGGAGTTGGTTGGAAGTTCAGGGAAATAGTGTTCAATTGAAGGGAAATTGGAGTGCCCGATTGTTTCAACAAAATCAAAAACCAATAGAATTAGAAAGTGGTGCCGACTTAAGCGGTTTGAAGTAATTCCAATAAAAAAGCCGAAACATATGTTTCGGCTTTTTTGAAGAGCGAAAGACGAGGCTCGAACTCGCGACAACCAGCTTGGAAGGCTGGAGCTCTACCAACTGAGCTACTTTCGCATGAAGTGAATTTGTTTTTTTAAATGCTTAAAAAACACTAAAAAGTATAGATTTTAACGCTAACTTAGAGCGAAAGACGAGGCTCGAACTCGCGACAACCAGCTTGGAAGGCTGGAGCTCTACCAACTGAGCTACTTTCGCATGAATTGTATTTGGTTTTCAAATTTCTTAAAAAACACTAAGAACATTTAGATTATTTACTCTAATGTAGAGCGAAAGACGAGGCTCGAACTCGCGACAACCAGCTTGGAAGGCTGGAGCTCTACCAACTGAGCTACTTTCGCAGTATTGTGGTGCAAATATAGGGAAACATTTCTTTTATCTGCAAATTTTCAATGTAAAAAAACGTCCTTAAAATACGTTAATTTTGTAATCGTTTTAAAACTAAAATGTTATATTCTCTATTTAAATGGAATACTGCTTTTGTGTAGCCTTGGCAACGCTGAGAATTGAATAATTTGACACGACCGTGATTGATTTTATACCTCACATGATTATGAAGTATTTTTACTGCACCCTTCTTGCGCTCGTAATGATGAGCTATTTCAAATACGTGCCGAGTCCATCAAATAAATGGGTTTCGGGTGGTTTTGTGTCAATTTCGAGTGGCAAGACATTTGAAGACACCTTGCCTTTTGATAGTACAGTTGTGGTGAATTTAAATAATAAAGTCCTACTGCAGTTGTACAGGGCGGTGGGGTTTACAAGGGTTTGGCAGGATGCAAGGACTCGAAAAGCTATGTTAATCGCAATCAGAACTTCCGATAATGAGGGGCTGTTCCCAGAGGATTATCAGCTACAATTTTTGGAAGCTTTGGAGCACAAGTATGTGAATCTTGATGATCATGAATTGCTGGAGTATGATATTGCTCTTACTGTCAATGCTCAATTGTTTCTGCTGCATTTGAAAAATGGAAAACTAGATCCTAAAAAATTATACAATGATTGGGATGTTGGGAAAGCTCCTTTTGATGTGAATTTATTGTTACTGGAAGCATTTAGGTCGAACGATATTGCGAAATTGGTGGTCAAATGCAGACCTGATGCCCCGGTTTACCATCAGCTGGTTAAGGCCTTGTACTTAATCCGGCAATTCAAGCAAGTGCGGTTTCCTCCAATAAAGTATACCAAAAATATCATGTTGAATGAGGCAACTGTCGATGTAAAAGCCATTAAAAAAAGGCTGCGGTATTGGGGAGATTTGAAAAAATCGGATAGTTTGTCCTCTAGATATGATGTGAAAATGTTTGCTGCTGTAAAGCGGTTTCAACGAAGACATGGTTTACTGCAAGATGGAGTGATTGGGTTGGGGACTATTGAAGCGTTAAATTGTACCAGGGCGATGCGGGAACAGCAAATTATTGCCAATCTTGAAAGATGGCGATGGTTTGAAGAACAAAATAAGGAAGCTGCTGTTTTTGTCAATATTCCAGACTACAAACTAATGGTTATTGAAAATCGGGATACAACAATTATTCGCAAAATTGTCGTTGGCTCTATTAAAAGAAAGACCCCTGTTTTGAATTCCTATCTTAAAACCATTGTGTTGAACCCAACGTGGACTATTCCGCCCACAATTATAAAGGAAGATGTGGTGCCGGCCATGCTAAAAAACAGAAGGTACTTATCGAATAAAAAAATCGTGATTTTTAACAATGCAAATGAAGTGGTGTCTCCCGAACGATGGAATCCTGCAACACCTCATGCGTATCGCTATGTGCAAGGTCCGGGACCAGAAAACACTTTAGGTGTGATGAAAATTTTGTTTCCAAATCGGCACAGTGTGTATTTGCACGATACTAACCATCGTAATGGTTTTGGTTTGAGTAATCGTTCTTTGAGTTCTGGGTGTATTCGTGTGGAAAAACCACTGCAAGTCGTGAATTATTTTTTAAGTAATTCCGCACATTGGTCAAAGAAAAAAACAGATTCGGTAATAGCAACAGGAAAAACACTAAACCTAAAAATAGAGAAAAAGTACCATTTGTATTTGTACTATTGGACGGCTTGGAGTGATAAGGGCATGCTTCATTTTAGGAAAGATAGTTACGGTTATGATGCGCCTTTGTATGCTAGTTTACGACGCAAATAGCGCGTTGTTGTCTCTTTTTTTTCTTGAAGGATGGTAGATAAAAAGAATAGATTGCTCTTTTATTGCGGTAATTATGGCGCGGTTAAGGTTGTTTGGGAGTGCTGGACAACCTAAGCTTCTTCCTAGTCTTTTGTTTTGTTGGATAAATTCGTCAGAAACATAAGCTGCGCCGTGCAGAACAATGGCTCTTTTTCTGGCATTTGAATTGATTCCCGATTCGAGGCCGTCTAGTTTTAGTGACAATCCGTGTTTTCCGGAATAAATTTCTCCAGTGCTATAAAAGCCTAGGCTACTTTGAAAAGAGGAATCGCGATTTGAAAAATGAGAAGCGTATTCCTCTCCAGTATTTTTTCCATGAGCCACAAGTGAATGAAAAAGAATGACATTTTTGGCTAAATCAATCACCCAGAGCCGCTTGCTATTCGCTGAAAGACTGAAATCAATGAGGGTAAGAATTTCTTTTTTTGCTACTCCTTTTTCTTTTAGCACCATATAGCCTTTAAGGGCCATTTCAAAACTTTCAAAATTCGGTAATTCAAATGGATCGGCGCGCAAATTTTTGTAAACGGAAATAGCCATCAAAGAAGTGTTTGAAGGCGATAGCATTCGTTTTTCTGAATTCCCTTTAGAAATTTTACTTTTTTTTGGTGCAACTGTGTTGTTCGCAAGGGGACATAAAAGCAAAAAGTAGATACTTAGGAGTAGGGAGTAAGGCATTGGAAATCTTTTGGTTATGTAAAAATTTGGGGCATACAAATATACTGTAAATTAGGATGAATAAAATGTAAAAATGTAGTTTATCGATAAAATTTAACACTTTGTCGATTATTTTTGATATTATTTTTAAGAAAAAACCTCTTGTTTATATTTTAATTATGTTAATTTTTATACATTTACCCCGAACAAAGTCCTCGAAATGAATAAAAAATACATTTATACTCCCTTTCTGTTTTTAGTACTAATTGGCACTATTTGGTCACAAAAAAAGACAATTACGACTCATGCAATGCAAGAAACAATAACGATCGATGGCAAATTTAATGAGGCTTGCTGGAGTGCTGCGGCTATTGCCTCTGATTTTGTGATGTTTGAGCCGGATAATGGTAAACCCATTCGTGAAGAAAAAAAGACAGAGGTAAAAATTGTGTATGACAACAATGCGGTTTACATCGCTGCTACGCTATATGATGACAATCCATCCAAAATTCAGAGGGAGATAACCAACAGAGATGTTTTTGGAGTTTCGGATCATTTTGGGGTGTATGTAAACGGTTTTAATGACGGGCAACAAGATTTTAGGTTTTTTGTAAGTGCCGCCGGTGTTCAAATGGATTGTTTGGCCACAGAGGATTTTGAGGATTTTAGTTGGGATGCCATTTGGGACAGCAAGGTGGTGGTAACAAGCAGCGGCTGGGCTGTTGAAATGAAAATACCGTATGCAGCACTGAGATTTTCTGCGGCAAAAAAACAAACATGGGGAATCAATTTTATGAGAGAAATTAAAAGGGATGTTCAAAAATATACCTGGAATTTGGTGGATACCTCCATCGGTGCAATCATTCCGCAAGCTGGACTACTCGAGGGGATAGAAGCTATTAATACGCCTACACGCTTGTTTTTTATCCCATATTCTTCCGCTTATTATCAACAAAATGATAGCGGTTCAGAGGCTACCTTTAAAGCAGGTTTGGATTTGAAATACGGAATTAATGATTCCTTTACTTTGGATGCTATTTTGGTTCCCGATTTTGGTCAAACAAAATTTGATAATGCCATCCTGATTTTGGAACCTTTTGAACAGCAATTTCAAGAAAATCGTCCTTTTTTTACGGAAGGAACGGATCTGTTCACCAAAGGAAATCTTTTTTATTCCAGAAGAATCGGACTCGGATCCGCCACTGAGGTTACTTTAAATGAAAATGAAGTACTTGATACCTATCCGAATACTGTTGATTTGATCAACGCTGTTAAAATTTCTGGAAGAACGAAAAAAGGGTTGGGAGTTGGTTTTTTAAATGCAGTGACCGAAAAAACATTTGCGACCATAAGCGATACTATTTCGCAAGTGAAGCGAAAGGAACTACTAGAACCACTAACCAATTATAACGTTTTGGTTTTTGATCAACGGTTTAACCAGAACTCTTCGGTAACGTTTATTAATACCAACACTACTCGTAATGGAGGTTTTAGAGATGCCAATGTTTCTGGACTTTTATTTGACTTGAATACCAAATCCAATTCCTATAACTTGTATGGTGACCTAAAATACAGCGCGATCAATGATGTGCAAGACTACACGGGCTATAAATCGGCTCTAAGTTTTGCAAAAACCAGCGGAAAATATCGCTATTTACTGTCTGGAAAATACATTTCGGAGAATTATGATATCAATGATTTGGGCATCATATTTTATACAAATTACCACGGTTTCGCAGCTAATGGGAGTTATAGAATTATTAACCCAACTAAATTTTTTAACACTTTTAAAGTAGAACAAGAAGTGAATGTTGAAATTCAAAATACTTTTGGAAAGCTACAAGAGGCTTGGTACAAAGCACTGATAAAAGGGACCAATTTGAATAATGATTATTTTGAGTTTGCTTTTTTTGCAAATCCTCTCGTAAATTATGATTTTTATGAACCGAGAGCTGGTAACAGCTACGTTTTTATTCCAAAAAGAATGTCTTCTTATTTTGGTGTAGAAATGAATAGAAACCATCCTTTTACCTTTGATGTGACGGTTTCTGCCGCAAAATACGATGAAAAAGGAAGGTACAATTATGGTTTTTTTGCTAGCCCCAAATACCGCTTTAACGACAGATTATCGCTTGCCTATGCGGTTGATTATTTAAATAAAAAAAATGACAGGGGATGGGTAGATACTACCGATGATGCCATTGTTTTTGCAGAGCGCAACAGAGAATATATACAACACGATTTTACAGGGAAGTATGCAATCAATGAAAAAATGACGATCAACGTAACGGCAAGGTACTATTGGTCCTATGCCAAAAACCATGAATTTTTATCCTTACAAAAAGACGGTACACTGCTCTCAAATCCTGCCTACACTGAAAATAAAGATCGAAATTTTAACTCATGGAATTTTGATCTGTCCTACAGTTGGTGGTTCGCGCCTGGAAGTCAGCTTTCGTTTTTGTATCGCAATTACGCATTGGAACGCAATAATACTGTTGAAATGAATTTCCCAACCAATTTTAAAAATGTTTGGAACAACAATTTAACTTCCATTTTGTCGGTCAACGTACGGTATTTCATCGATTACAACTCTATTAAAAACAAGTTGTAAGGGGTACTTTTCTTAATTGTACTCCTATTTTGATTGATTTTTTAATAAAACTGTAACAAATTCTGCTTTTTTCTGTCTAGTATAGCAATCAATGACAATTTTGTTGTTTATTTCTGTACTTATGAGATGTATCTTTCTGCTAGCAGCGTTGTTTTTGTCTTTTTTTGCAAAAGCTCAAAAAAAAGTAATCGACACTAAATTTAGTGCCGAAACTATTAGTATCGATGGAAAAGTAAACGAGAAAATTTGGGACTCTGTGCTTCCCGCTACTGATTTTATCATGTTTCAGCCCGATAACGGAAAACCGGTAGTACCGGAAAAACGAACAGAGGTAAAGGTAATCTATGATAATAATGCCATTTATATTTCGGCCATAATGTATGATAGTGAACCTCAAAAAATTCTAAGAGAAATTTCTAAAAGAGACGATTTTGGGACGGCAGATCTTTTTGGTGTTTTTATTAATGGGTACAATGATGGCCAACAAAATTTTCAATTTTTTGTCAATGCCGCCGATGGGCAAGCCGATTGTATTGGTACCGATATCAATGGCGAAGACTATTCTTGGGACGCTGTTTGGGATAGTAAAGCCCTTATTACCGAATTCGGATGGGTAGTAGAAATGCGAATTCCTTATGCGGCTTTGCGATTTTCTCCTGAAACAAGTCAAACCTGGGGCGTGAACTTCTTTAGAGAAATACGAAGAGATCGTCAGAAATATTCATGGAATTTTATTGATTCAAAATTAGGAACTTTTACCCAGCAAAATGGTGTTTTGAACGGCATAGAAAATATTAAAACACCCACACGATTGTTTTTATTACCCTATTCTTCTTTTTATTTGAATGCTAATGATCAACAAAAAACCAAAGGAACCTTAAAAGGAGGGCTGGATGTCAAGTATGGTATCAATGATGCTTTTACTTTGGATGCTATTTTGATTCCCGATTTTGGGCAGACCAAATACGACGATCAAATTTTGAATTTGGGTCCTTTTGAACAACAATTCAACGAGAATAGACCTTTTTTTACAGAAGGAACCGATTTGTTTAGCAAAGGAAATTTGGTGTATTCCAGACGAATTGGAGGATCACCAACAATTTATCCAGAAATAACAAAAGATGAAGAGATTACAGATAATCCAGCAAGTGTGAATTTGATCAATGCCATGAAGATTTCAGGTCGTACCAAAGGCGGACTTGGGATAGGTGTTTTAAATGCAGTTACAGAAAAAACAAATGCAACAATAATAAATAAAATAACTGGAGAGTCTAGAAAAGAGTTGGTAGAGCCCTTAGCGAATTATAACGTATTGGTTTTAGATCAACGTTTTCGTAAAAATTCATCTGTCACCTTTGTAAATACTAATGTAACTAGGAATGGTAATTTTAGAGACGGAAATGTCTCCGCTTTGGTTTGGGATTTGAATACTAAAGCCAACACTTATAACATATCGGGTGATTTTAAATACAGTTATGTGAATGATGAAACGACCAAAAAAGGAATAGCTACACAGCTTAATTTTGCCGAAACGTCAGGAAAGTACCGCTATAGTTTTGGGACTGATCTGATGACGAAAGATTTTGATAATAACGATTTAGGAATCAATTTTCAAACTAATTTTTATAGTTTTTACGGAAATGCGAACTACCGAATTTTAAACCCCACCAAACGCTTCAATGGTTTTCGAGTTAATTATAATAATTTCTTTCAATGTAACAAAGAAACAGGGCAGGTACAAGGCAATAATATAAATATCAACACCAATATTGAAACCAAAAAAAATAATTCCTATGGTTTTGGGTTAGTTCTTACTCCATTTGAAAATTATGATTATTATGAACCGCGTCAATCAGGGCGATTTGTAATCACACCCAAGAGTTATGGTTTTTGGGTGTATTATTCTCGAAATTACAATTATAAGTTTGCTTTTGATGTTAATCCTGAGTATTTCCGTTCTGATGAACCGGGAAGAGAGTTTATAGGAATCAATGTTAGTCCTAGATATCGATTCAATGATAAGTTGGCTATGGTGTATGATTTTGGTTTTTCCAGACGTAATAACAATAAGGGATATATTGATAAAGTGACCAACTCCATGGATCCATTGGTAGATAAAACAATCCTTTTCGCGAATCGAAATGTCGTTACCTACTCGCATACTTTAGCAGGTAAATATTCTATTAATAGTCAGGTGAATTTTAATCTGGCGCTACGTCAATATTGGTCTTATGCTGAAAATAAAAACATACTCATGCTGTCTCAAAATGGGAGGTTAGTTGATTTTAATGGTTATGATCAAAATAAAAACTCCAGTTTTTACTCTTGGAATTTAGATGTATCCTGTAGTTGGTGGTTTGCGCCCGGAAGTCAAGTTTCCTTTTTGTACCGAAATAACTCGGCAAATTTTGAGAATCTGATTAATAAAAAGTACAGAGACAATCTGGATGCAATTTTGACCAATGAAAAATTACAACATACTTTGTCTATTAGTGTTCGTTATTTCATTGATTATAATGAAGCGAAGAATTTGTTTATAAAAAGTTAAATTGTGATTTTTAGTGCTTTTTTTTAGTTTTTTTATCACCTATAACGATTGAAATTTCGCGCTCCTTTTTGAATCCTTTTTCGGCACTTTAAAATTCTTTATATTTGATAAAAAAATAATTATGAACAAGAAAGTTATCCTAATGATACTCGATGGATGGGGCAAATCACCTGATCCTAAGGTATCTGCAATAGACAATGCCAACGTCCCATTTATAAATAGTCTTTACAAAAACTACCCTAGTGCTCAATTAAGAACCGATGGCTTAAATGTGGGTTTGCCTGAAGGTCAAATGGGGAATAGTGAAGTAGGACACATGAATCTTGGTGCTGGTCGAATTGTGTATCAAGATTTGGCCAAAATCAATTTGGCGGTAGCTAATAATACTTTAGCCAAAGAACCTGTTTTGGTAGATGCGTTTACATATGCCAAAGAAAACAACAAAAAAGTGCACTTTTTAGGGTTAGTCTCGGATGGAGGGGTGCATTCTCATACTTCTCATTTGCGCGGTTTGATTACCGCTTCTCAAGAATATGGTTTGGATAAGGTTTTTGTTCATGCTTTTACCGATGGCCGCGATGTGGATCCGAAATCTGGAAAACAATACATTCAAGATTTAGAGAATTTTATGGCGCCAACC
>JBOFUD010000174.1:0-2083 GCA_051652385.1 Flavobacterium sp. | reverse complement strand
TCTAGTTTGGTATCGATTTCCCAAGCACCAAGCGCATCAATTTTGTCTTGTAATGCTGCTTGACGATCCATCAATTTGTCCATTTTATCTGGATCAGAATAGTTTTCTTCAAGACCAAACAAATCGTTGATTTGGTTGTACTCTTCCAGTACCGCCATGGTTTCGGCAACTCCTTCACGAACAATTTCGATTACTGTTTTGGAATCGTCCAAAATAGGTTCTTGTTCTAAATATCCAACGGTGTAACCCGGTTGAAAAACAACATCGCCTTGAAAGTTTTTATCAACGCCTGCAATAATTTTTAAAAGGGAGGATTTACCCGAGCCATTAAGACCCAGAATACCAATTTTAGCCCCATAAAAGAAGCTCAAATAAATGTTCTTAAGTACCGGTTTGTCTGCTCCTGTATAGGTTTTGCTCAATTTCTGCATCGAGAAAATGACCTTTTTATCATCTGACATATTTATGTTTTTTAGTATTTATCTATTTTTTTTGATTTTGAACTTTTTTGCTCACTAAGTAATTACCTCTTCAGCTGTGTGTTTTATACGCGTCCTTTTAAAGCGCTAAAAACCCATGCATTTGCTAAGAAGCCTATGCCAACAGCTGCAAATCCCCATCCGGAAACGTCGCGGTAGCGAAAAGCTCCAAGACCAATTAATAGTAAGCCCATTAAAGCCATTATAAATGCTGCCCATCCTAAAATGGTATTTTTATTCATTCCCATAATCGCGGTATTTTAAATAATTTCGGAACTGCAAATATCGTTATTTTTTGTAAAATTAGTTTACTAAATCTCACTATTAATAGAAGTTGAAGTCTTTAATTGAAAATATGAAATAGCATTTCTTTTAACAAATCGCCATGCGGAACAGCATTGGCTCCTACACCTTTACTTTTTACATCGATATCCCGAAGTGTACTTACAATTTGGCTCACTTTTCTCATCGGGTAATTTTTTAAAGCCACATCATAATCTTTTAAAAAATAAGGATTAACGCTCAATACACTGGCTACATTTTTCGGATTTTTGTCTTTCAGTCCATGGTATTTTAATAGTTGAATAAAAAAGCCAAAGACTAATCCAGTAGTCATCACGAGAGGATTATCTTTTGGGTTTTGAGCAAAATTTTCGGCGATAGTGTAGGCTTTAAGTTGGTTACGTTCACCAATGGCTTTACGTAATTCAAATACATTAAAGTCTTTACTAAACCCAATATTTTCTTCTATATGCAACGCAGTAATAGTGCTGCCGGCGGGAAGTATTATTTTTAATTTATCTAATTCATTGTTAATTTTACTTAAATCGGTCCCCAGAAATTCGACTAACATGGCAGAGGCTTTCGGTTCGATAGCGTATTTTTTACCAGCCAAAATTCTTTTAATCCAATCTCCAACTTGGTTTTCATATAGTTTTTTACTCTCATATACCAATCCATTTTTAGCCAATACTTTGGTGATTTTTTTCCGTTTGTCTAATGTTTTGTATTTGTAACAAAGCACTAAAACTGTGGATGGCATGGGATTATTGGCGTAATTTTCTAGTTTTTCGATAGTTCTACTGAGTTCTTGTGCTTCTTTTACGATAACCACTTGACGATCGGCCATCATAGGATATCGTTTTGCAGTACTTACAATGTCCTCAATAGTAACATCTCGGCCGTAAAGCACGGTTTGGTTGAATCCTTTTTCCTCCTCACTCAAAATCGTTTTTTCAATATAATCCGATAATTTATCTATGTAGTAGGGTTCTTCACCCATCAAAAAATAAATAGGTTTTATATTTCCAGCTTTTATATCATTAACAATCTTTACTACTTCGTCCATTTTCTTGGTTTAAATTTGTGGTGGAGGTTTGTCGTTTATTTGCTAAACTTCAAACGCAAACAACCAACAAAATAACTATTTTTGCAGCATGCAAGAACTTAATTTTCCTACTTACAATTTTCGATTCAAAAATAGCGAAAATAAAGTGGCTATTTTTGATGAAATTCGTAAAAAATTCATAATCCTTACCCCAGAGGAATGGGTACGACAACATGTGGTACAGTATCTGATCCATGAGAAAAATTACCCGAAATCC
>JBOFUD010000173.1:0-3473 GCA_051652385.1 Flavobacterium sp. | reverse complement strand
CTAAGCACAATCGGGGGACAAACTAAAAAAATGGAACATAACAAAAAAGCCCCTTTCAAAAGAAAGAGGCTTTTTTTATAAGTAAGTAAATCTAAATTGAGTTGATAAAACGTTTATTTTACTTTATTAAGTACTGCTTTGAAAGCTTCTGGGTGATTCATCGCTAAATCGGCAAGAACTTTACGGTTCAATTCGATTCCGTTAGCTTTTACTTTACCCATGAATTGAGAATATGACATTCCTTCCAATCTAGCTCCAGCGTTAATACGTTGAATCCACAAAGCACGGAAATTTCTTTTATTCACTTTTCTATCACGGTATGCGTAGCACATTGCTTTCTCTACCGCATTCTTAGCAACTGTCCAAACGTTTTTACGTCTACCAAAGAAACCTTTGGCTTGCTTCATTATTTTTTTTCTTCTTGCTCTTTTAGCAACTGAATTTACCGATCTTGGCATAATTTTACTGTTTTTTTGTAGCAGGCGTCCTGAATTAAATCAAAGGAACTTACAGCCATACTCCAAGGTTATTTTAAATTGTTGTAACCTAAAGAATTAAATGGTCTCAGGATTCAAGTCTTAATACTTAATACTCAAATCGTGCTACTAATTATATAATTCTTAATTGTTGTTTGATGCTTTTCATATCTGTTTTGTGAACTAGCGCTGAGTGTGTCAAAGCTAATTTACGTTTCTTAGATTTTTTAGTCAAGATGTGACTTTTAAAAGCATGCTTTCTTTTAATTTTTCCAGAACCAGTAACTTTGAAACGTTTCTTGGCGCTAGATTTGGTTTTCATTTTAGGCATTTTTTCCTAGTGTTTTAATTTATTCTTACTTACTTATTTTTTGGCTTCGAACGATTAGCTTTTGGCTAAGGGCTAAAAGCCTTATGCTTATTTTTTCTTCTTAGGGGCTATGAACATAATCATTCTCTTTCCTTCTAAAACAGGCATGGCTTCTACCTTTCCGTATTCTTCTAAATCGGTTGCCAAACGCAATAATAAGATCTGACCTTGATCTTTATAAATGATTGAACGCCCCTTAAAAAATACAAAAGCTTTAAGCTTTGAGCCCTCTTTCAAGAATTTCTCGGCATTCTTTCTTTTGAATTCATAATCATGCTCATCGGTTTGAGGACCAAAACGAATTTCTTTGACCACGACCTGAGAAGATTTGGCTTTAAGAATTTTATCACGCTTTTTTTGCTCGTAAATAAACTTCTTATAATCCATGATCTTACATACCGGTGGCTCAGCATTTGGAGAAATCTCCACCAAATCCAACTCAAATTCATCCGCAAGACGTAATGCTTCGGATAATTTAAAAACTCCAGGCTCTATATTTTCTCCTACAAGTCTTACCTCTTGTAACCCGCGAATATTATTGTTTATTCTGTGGGCATCTTTTTTTTCTACGCGAGGTTGATAACCTCTGTTGCTTCTTATTGCTATGACTTTATAATTTAAGTTAAACTGTAAAAACTTTTAATGTTTTGCTTATTTCTTCCTCAACAATAGCCGCAAATTCTGCTACTGTTACGCTGATATTTCCTTTGCCTTCTTGTCCGTGACGACGTATAGAAATGGTCCCGTTTTTCTCTTCTTCCTCACCTACGATCAACATAAATGGGGTTTTCTGCATTTCGGCATCTCTGATCTTTTTTCCAATAGTTTCATTTCTATTGTCAAGCAGGGCGCGAATTTCGTGATTTTCTAGCAGATTTAAAACTTTTTTCGCATAATTTTCATATTTCTCACTCAAACACAAGATTATAGCCTGTTCTGGCATCAACCAAAGCGGGAAATTTCCTGCTGTGTGTTCCAGTAAAATGGCAATAAAGCGCTCCATCGAGCCAAAGGGCGCTCTGTGAATCATCACCGGTCGGTGCAATTCGTTGTCAGATCCTTTGTAAGTCAATTCAAAACGCTCTGGCAGGTTGTAGTCTACTTGGATGGTACCCAATTGCCACTGTCTACCTAAGGCATCCTTGACCATGAAATCCAATTTTGGACCATAAAAAGCGGCTTCTCCGTACTCGACAACGGTGTTTAGCCCTTTGTCTTTTGCTGCGTTGATAATAGCGTTTTCTGCTTTTTCCCAGTTCTCATCACTTCCAATGTATTTCTCTCTGTTTTCTTTATCGCGTAAAGATATTTGAGCAGTAAAGTTCTCAAATCCCAAAGAACCGAATACATAAAGAACCAAGTCGATTACTTTCTTGAACTCTTCATCCAATTGTTCGGGTGTACAAAAAATATGTGCATCGTCTTGAGTAAATCCTCTAACACGTGTTAATCCATGCAATTCGCCACTTTGTTCATAACGGTATACGGTCCCGAATTCAGCATAACGTTTCGGTAAATCTTTGTAAGACCAAGGACGAACATTATAAATCTCGCAGTGATGTGGGCAGTTCATGGGTTTTAATAAAAACTCTTCGCCTTCGGCTGGTGTATTGATGGGCTGAAAACTGTCCGCGCCATATTTAGCATAGTGTCCTGAGGTAACGTAGAGTTCTTTTTGACCAATATGCGGAGTAACTACTTGCTCGTATCCTGCTTTTTTCTGAGCTTTTTTCAAAAATTGTTCTAGTCGGTCTCTCAAGGCGGCTCCTTTTGGTAACCATAGGGGTAAACCTTGACCCACTTTCTGAGAAAAAGCAAACAATTCCAATTCTTTTCCTAGTTTTCGGTGGTCACGACGTTTGGCTTCTTCTAATAATTCTAGATATTCCGTCAAATCCTTTTGTTTTGGAAACGAAGTTCCGTAAACACGAGTCAACTGTTTGTTTTTCTCATCTCCGCGCCAGTAAGCACCTGCTACGCTCATTATTTTTACTGCCTTGATGATTCCGGTATTCGGAATGTGGCCTCCTCGACATAAATCAGTAAAAGTCGCATGATCGCAAAACGTAATCGTGCCATCCTCTAGATTGCTGATTAACTCTGTTTTGTAAACATTGTTTTTGTACACTTCTAAAGCTGCTGCTTTTGTTACAGCACGCAATGTAAACTCATGCTTTCCTCTTGAGATTTCCAAAATCCGACTTTCGATGGCTTTAAAATCAGCCTCCGTAATTTTTTGATCCCCAAAATCCACATCATAATAAAACCCGTTCGCGATAGCGGGGCCTAAAGTGAGTTGTATTCCCGGAAACATTTCTTCAAGTACCTGAGCCATGACGTGCGAAGTAGAGTGCCAAAAGGCTTTCTTGCCATCAGCATCGTTCCACGTATATAAAATTAGGTCACCGTCGGTCGTCAGTGGTGTTGATGTTTCAATTGTTGTACCATTAAAAGAAGCCGAAATTACATTTCTTGCAAATCCTTCACTGATGCTTTTTGCTACATCCATTGGGCTTGCTCCGGGAGCAAACGCTTTAACTGACCCATCGGGCAAAGTAATCTTAATCATTGTTTTTTATATTTTAAGATGGCAAATATAAAGCTTTACCAAAACACATACAATATAT
>JBOFUD010000172.1:0-1517 GCA_051652385.1 Flavobacterium sp. | reverse complement strand
ACAACAAAGTATTCCGAATGTGCTTTTGGTTCCAACAGTTGATGCTGTAGCGACTACAAAAGATAGTCTAAAAAGTACGCTTCGATAGGACTTTGAAATTATTCTTTATTCAAAAAACCGATGTTTTAGAAATTACTCTAAACTATATTTCATGAAACAAATTAGTATTCTAGGTTGCGGTTGGCTCGGTTTGCCTCTAGCGCAAGCCCTTTTGCAAACTGGTTTTTCGATAAAAGGTTCGACGACTACCTCGTCAAAATTATTTGATTTAGGAAAATTAGGTATCCTTCCGTTTTTGATTCAATTGCAAGCTGAAGCGGTTGTGGGAGATAGTTCCAATTTTTTAGAAGGAAGCGAAATTTTGATTATTGATATTCCACCCAAATTACGAAGTAACGCAAGCGAGGATTTTGTTGGTAAAATACAAAATTTGATTCCGTTTATCGAACAATCCGATATCAAGAAAGTTCTTTTTGTAAGTTCGACTTCGGTCTACGGTGAAGCTAATGATGTGGTGACCGAAAGTACGCCTTTAAATCCCGACAGCGAAGGCGGTCGGCAGTTGGTTCTCGTAGAACAACTTTTGCAAAGTAATCCTCATTTTCAAACCACTATTCTTCGATTTGGTGGTTTAGTAGGGCAAGATCGTAACCCGATTCGGTTTTTGGCGGGGAAAGAAAATGTACCCAATCCGAAGGCTCCTATCAACTTCATTCATCAAACCGATTGTATCGGAAGTATTCAAAAAATTATTGCTGTGGACTGTTGGGGCGAAACCTTCAATGCGGTAGCTCCTTCTCATCCCACCCGTGAGGCTTATTACCAAAAAAAGGCCGTTGAATGGCAATTGGTGGCCCCTACTTTTGATCCGAATTCTTCGGGATCTGGAAAAACTATTGCGAGCGATAAGCTAACTTCCGTTTTAAAGTATACTTTTGTCGAAACGTTTTAACTACCTTGAAAACTAACTTTAAAACTGCGGTAGCCACGCCGCTGAACGCTATTGGATTACCCATGTTGGCTTTAGCTTGGGTAAGTATTGCTTGGGGAACTACTTGGTTGGCATCCAAAGAAGGGGTCAAACACATGCCGGCACTTCAGTTGGCAGCCATTCGTCAATTTATAGGTGGAGCCTTGTATGTTGGTTTCTTTTTAGTCAAAAAAACCACTTGGCCCAGGGGAATGCAATGGAAATCCATTCTAATTTTGAGTATGCTTAATTTTGTAATGAGCAACGGACTGAGCACTTGGGGCGTGAAATTTATTCCAAGTGGATTGGGAGCGATTATAGGTGCTATGGTTCCTATTTGGATTGCTATAATTAGTTTTTTCAGGGGAGAACGCATTACTCGACTAGCCGTGGTTGGTATCTTAATTGCTTTTGCTGGGGTATGCGTTATTTTTTACGAACATTTATCAGATTTTATTCAACCCGATTTTCGTTTTGGTATCATTTTGTCTGTCGCAGCTACTATTACTTGGGCTTTTGGTACGTTGTACACCAAGAAGCAAGCCGC
>JBOFUD010000171.1:0-3527 GCA_051652385.1 Flavobacterium sp. | reverse complement strand
CGTGCATGCCGCCTATTTTGAGGCAGGAGCTGATATTGTAGAAACCAATACCTTCTCCGGCACCACCATCGGTATGGCCGATTACTATCTGGAAGAATATGTGTATGAACTCAACTACGAATCGGCCAAACTAGCCCGTGAAGTAGCCGATGCATTCACCGCCAAAAATCCAAACCAACCGCGTTTTGTAGCCGGTTCCATCGGACCCACGAACAGAACTGCAAGTATGTCGCCGGATGTGAATGACCCCGGATACCGCGCTGTAACTTTTGATGATTTACGCATTGCTTACAAGCAACAAGTCGAAGCCTTGTTGGACGGCGGTTCTGACATTCTTTTGGTAGAAACCATTTTTGATACGTTGAATGCCAAAGCCGCACTTTTTGCCATCGAAGAAGTCAAAGAAGAACGCAACATCGAGGTGCCAATTATGGTATCAGGAACCATCACCGATGCTTCAGGAAGAACCCTTTCTGGACAAACCGTTGAGGCTTTCTTGATTTCGGTTTCGCATATTCCGTTGTTGAGTGTTGGATTCAATTGCGCTTTGGGAGCCGATTTGCTCAAGCCGTATTTGCAAACGCTGTCGCATAACACTTCTTTCAATATTTCGGCGCACCCTAATGCAGGTTTGCCGAATGCCTTTGGAGAATACGATGAAACGCCAGAACAAATGCAAGCGTTCATTAAAGAATATTTAGAAGATAATTTAATCAACATCATAGGAGGTTGCTGCGGTACCACTCCTGAACATATTAAATTGATTGCAGATATTGCTAAGGAGTATAAGCCTAGAGTTTCGACTGCGGTGATGTAAAAGATTGTTGCTGTTTAGTCCTACTTCTTCGGATTGATAAACTATTTGGTTTTCTTAATGAGTTCCGTAGGAACGACGCATTTTGTAGCAACGGATTTTAATCCGTTGGCTGTAGGACCGACCCATTTTGTAGCAATGGAATTTATTCCATTGAAAAAACGAATCAATTACACAGCTAGCGCGAGCGTCTCGCTCGTGCCCACTAACAAGGGGTAGTTTAAATAAAACAGCAAGAAGTCACGAGCGGGACGCTCGCGGCAGCCAAAAAATAAAAGTTCCGTAGGAACGACGCATTTTGTAGCAACGGATTTTAATCCGTTGAAAATTAAAAAATATGGAAATTCAAGGAGATAATAAGTATGTATTGGCGGTAAAGCAAATAAAAACGGCAATTTTAAAAAGTCGTTTTGAAGCTGCTGCGCTTGCTAATACCGAATTATTGAAATTGTATTTTGGAATTGGGCAATACGTATCGTTTCATAGTCGGAACAAAAATTGGGGAAAAGGTGCCATTGATAGTATTTCGAGTTTGTTGCAACAAGAACTTCACGGATTGAGAGGTTTTTCAGCTACGAACATTAGAAATATGCGTATTTTCTATGAAGAATGGGAATGTATGCAACCTTTTTTGATTGATAAAAAAGCACCTCTTTTTCATTTTTCAGAAGAAGAGTTAAATCGGCAGTTACCATCTGCTGAATTGAAAAACGAAAATCGCCAGTCGCCAATTGGCGATTTTAATGATGGTTCTCTAATTCATCAGTTGCCAACTGATGAATTGAATGATGGTCTTCTAATTCGTCAGTTGCCAACTGACGAATTACAAAATGAGTTTTTAGGTCTTTTTCTTAAGAATGGATTTACGCATCATATTGCAATACTGAATAATACTGAAAACATAGAAGAACGTATGTTTTATATCCAAAAAACAGCCACTGAATTTTGGAATAACACGACTCTAAAACACCATTTAAAGTCAGATTTGTATCAACGGCAAGGGAAATTGGCGCATAATTTTCAAACGACTTTATCAGAAAATAGCTTTCGACAAAAAGCGTTAATGGCATTTAAAGACGAAATGCTTTTGGATTTTATCAATATTGAAGATGCCGATGAAGAACCAAACGAACGTATTTTGGAGAATGCCATTGTGCAGAATATTAAAAAATTCATAATGGCTTTGGGGTCTGAATTTAGTTTTATTGGGAATCAGCACCGATTGCTTATTGAGGACGAAGAGTATTTTATAGATTTGCTATTTTTTAACCGAAAAATTCAGAGTTTAGTTGCTATTGAATTGAAAAAGGGGAAGTTTAAAGCGGAATATGTTGGTAAAATGAATCTCTATCTTTCGGCATTGGACGAAATGGTGAAACAGCCACACGAAAATCCGTCTATTGGAATTATTCTTTGCAAAGAGAAGAACAATAAAATAGTAGAATTTGCATTCCGAGACACCTCGAAACCAATGGGAGTAGTAACGTATAAAACATATAATGATTTGCCAGAAGCTTATAAAAATATTCTCCCAGATACGGAAACGTTGAAATCCTTGTTGTAATGAAGAAAATAAAATGGATAAAAAAAGAAAGTGGTCGTTTACCACTTTTGCGTGAGGGATAGTAGTGGAAAGCCCACAGGCCAATGGAGTGAAAACGGAATTGGTCGAGGACTTGGAGCGGATAGCCCGGCCCTTGGGACACGCCCAAAATATAATTAAATAGAGAGTTGTAAGGTTTCGAGAATCTTGCAGGATGAAATAAAATAAAAAACTCAGGTTCTAAGCGACTTAGAAAGGGGTAACTCAAAATAGAAAAATGGGACACAATAAGCATAGAAGAAATTTAGTGTTAGCAGGATTGGAACCTTTAATCATTACACCAAAAAGTGTGTTTGTGAATGTGGGGGAACGAACCAATGTGACGGGTTCGCGAAAATTTCTTCGATTGATTAAGGAAGAGAAATACGATGAGGCGCTAGATATTGCACGCCAACAAGTAGAGGGCGGCGCGCAGATTATCGATATCAATATGGACGAAGGGATGTTGGATGGCGAATATGCTATGACCAAATTCCTGAATTTGATTGCTGCCGAACCAGATATTTCGCGTGTGCCCATTATGATTGATAGCTCGAAATGGGAAATCATTGAGGCGGGTTTGAAAGTCGTACAAGGGAAATGTGTGGTGAATTCGATTTCTTTGAAAGAAGGCGAGGAACGATTCATTCATCACGCGAACTTAATCAAACGCTATGGTGCCGCGGTGATTGTGATGGCTTTTGACGAAGTGGGACAGGCCGATAATTACGAAAGACGTGTCGAAATTTGTCAGCGTTCGTATGATATTTTGGTAGGAATTGGATTTCCTCCACAAGATATCATTTTCGATTTGAATATTTTTCCGGTGGCAACAGGAATGGAAGAACACCGTTTGAATGCGTTGGATTTCTTTAGAGGAACCAAATGGGTTCGCGAAAATTTACCGCATGCACACATTAGCGGTGGAGTGAGTAATGTGTCGTTTTCGTTTAGAGGTAATGATACCGTTCGGGAAGCGATGCACTCGGTTTTTTTATATCATGCCATTCAGAACGGGATGACGATGGGTATTGTAAATCCTGAAATGTTGTCGATTTATGATGAAATTCCGAAAGATTTATTAGAACACGTTGAAGATGTTATTTTGAATCGTCGCGACGATGCTACGGA
>JBOFUD010000170.1:0-2378 GCA_051652385.1 Flavobacterium sp. | reverse complement strand
CTTTGCGATACAGCGTTATGGCTGTATTTAGCGCGACTCGATACGCCCAGGTAGAGAATTTACTATCGCCTCTAAACTTCGGGAATGCTTTCCATAACTGAATGGTGATTTCTTGAAACAAATCCTTATGCGCATCCTCCCCAGAAGTATACAACCTACAAATTTTGTGGATGATATTCTGGTTCGCCTGCAATTGGGTAACAAAAGAGTGTTCTAAAGCGTCTGCCATATAGTCATTAGTGGTTAAAAAGATGGTTTTGTTACAAAGTAAAAAATATTTTTTAGCGGGAGCACAACTTTTAGGAGTTCAAAACGAGTCGTCCCGCTGTCCTTCCAATCTTTTTTTATACCTGGCAGGTTGGAGCAACCTGTCAGGTATAAAAAAAGGATTTTCCCTCCCATCGGGGCTATGCTACACGTTTTGTTTTTATAAGAAGTTGGGATTATAGTGCATGATGCTTAAAATAATTCACCATCAAATCCACGTATTTACTATAGCCCTCCATACCCTCTTTTTGTTGATTCATTTTTAGAAAATTATCGTAAAAAATATGAAATCCTTTATCGATAAAAGTATCGTATTGTTTCCAGAACGTGTCACTTTCCTTAAAGTTGGCTAGTATTCCGGGATGAAGGGTAGGGAGTAGTTTTTTTATTATTTTTTCATCCTTTGCACCACAGCTTCTCAAGCAATATCTTAAGGCCAAACTGTATCCCGAATATTGAATGTACGCGTTTTCATTTTTAATCGATGCCAAAAAGCCAATAAAATTACACTCACTTTCGCTAGCATAACCTATTTGATGCGCCATTTCGTGATTGGCGGTCATCGGGAAACTATACAAAGGACCCAAGCTATTTACTTGCGCTTCATTGGTAAACGGATTCAAGTATCCGCCAAATCCCATATAGGTTAAAGGTATGCTAAATAGTGACTTTTTGATGCTTAAATGGTTGTATCGAAATATGGCATGTTCGCGAGCCAAATTTTGATAGCCATTCGTATTCATTTGAAATAATTGGGATTGGGAATAGGGGACAACTACTTTTGCGTTTTTGTCTTTAGTGAGCGCTAACTGTATCGCGTTGGTCTTTGCAATTATTTTTTGAGTAAAATCAAGCAAATCCGCATCCGAATACTCTCTTTCGATTTTCATTTTCTCGTAAAGTGGTTCTCGATAATAATTAAGTCCCCAAAGTACATGAAATAGAAAATACACCACCGATAAAAAACTTACAATCGAAAGAGATACTTCCTTCCATTTTTGTCTAGGAGTTAATCTTTGGATTGTTTTATTTTTTTTGAGCATCCAAAACCACTTTATAACCCAAATAATCAACAAAGCATACAAAACATCTCCCAACGAGAAGGGAACTTTTCCTAAGCTGATTCTTAAACTATCCGAAATTAAGATATAAAATCCATTGCTGTACCAACGTTCGATTTGCTCTGGAAAAAATCGAATAATTTTGAGTAGTACAATTTGAACGATTAGGAAGAGTGGTAAAAGGTATTTTCTTTTCAAGGCTTGACTTTTGGCATAAAAATAAGGATTAAATCCGTCGTGCACTTTCTTTTTTTGTAAATTTGAACTTTAAAATACTTCACTATGGAAACTATTGCTGATAGAATTACAATTGACGATAGAATTTGCAACGGAAAACCCACCATCAGAAACAAGAGAATTACAGTCAATACTATTCTTGGGTTTTTGAGTTCCGGAGAGTCTAGAGAAGAAATTTTGTTACAATATCCAAGTCTCGAAAACGAGGATATTGATGCTTGTCTTAAATTTGCATCCGAATTAATGAATAGAAATTTCACGATTAAAGAGGTTGCCTAAATGTCAAAATTTTTAATAGACGTTAATTTACCGTATCACCTTTCCATTTGGAATTCTGATCATTTTATTCACCAAAAGAACATAGACGATGAGTGGTTTGATGAACAAATTTGGGTATATGCCAAGGAAAACAGCTTGACTATAATTACCAAAGATGTTGATTTTTCTAATAAAATGATGTTAAACAATCCTCCTCCAAAAGTAATTCATATCCGATTTGGGAATATGAAGATGAAAGATTTTTACGAGAACATTTGCAAAGTTTGGGAAAGTGTTGTAGAAATGAATACTACTCACAAATTAGTTAATGTTTTTAAAGACAGGATAGAGGGAATCGAATAAGTAACAATACAAAACAATGAGTCAAGAAATAAGAAATTTAGAGCCTAAAGCACTTTGGAATCAATTTGCTGATTTGAATGCCGTACCACGTCCTTCTAAAAAAGAGGAGCTAGTAATCCAATTTATGAAAGATTTTGGGAATCGGTTGGGGTTAGAAACGGTTGAAGATGAAATTCGAAATGTAATCATCCG
>JBOFUD010000169.1:0-3412 GCA_051652385.1 Flavobacterium sp. | reverse complement strand
GCCCACGAAATTTTGCGACCATATTTTTGTTTAATGGGCCATAGCAATAATCTTGCTTTGTCTAAATTACCATTATCAGGCCAACTATTTAAAGGTGCAAAGCGTTGTGAGCCCGAACCTGCACCGCCACGACCATCGGCGATTCTGTAGGTTCCTGCGCTGTGCCATGCCATGCGTATAAAGAAGGGGCCATAATGTCCGTAATCTGCAGGCCACCAATCTTGTGAGTCGGTCATTACTGCGAACATATCTTTTTTAAGTTCCTTAAAATCGATACTATTGAAGGCAACTTTGTAATCAAAATCATTTCCCATTGGGTTGGACAGAGATGAATGCTGTCTAAGAATGGAAAGATTTAATTGATTTGGCCACCAATCGCGATTGGTGGTGCCAGAACCTGCACTTTTAATTTTTGCCCCACTTGAGAAAGGACATTTGCCTGTTTCATTACTATTATTTTCCATACCATATTATTTTAAGTGAGTACTTGTTTTTGCTAAATTAGAATAGATTTAAGTAATTAATTATGCGTAATGATAGATAAAAACTATACATATACCGACGAATCTTATTTATAAAGATACTGATTTATTGTAAATGTCTTGATGTTTAAAATGTTACCATTACAAACAAAAAAAACCTTCTAGATTTTCTAGAAGGTTAATAAATTTTAAAAAAGGAGCACATTACATCTTTTCAGTGTTGAGTTTGCTGTTTTTTCGGCTAAAGCCAAAATAAATGATCAGCCCTAATAATAACCAGATACCAAAATAGATCCAGTTCCAAACACTTAATTCGGCCATCATGTAAAGGCAACAAATTAATCCCAATAATGGAATTAAGGATAAGTTTTGGCGGAATGCCCAAATGGACAAGGCGATTAATGAAAGTAAAAATATCCACATCGGAATTTTATGTTTGAATAAGGCAAAACCACTTTCGTACTTAATAGCATCGGAAATTGGTAGACCAGCCACAATAGTATTGTATTGTTTTTCGTTTTCAGCGTGTATACTCAATAAATGCTCTAAATCTAGATTTGACTTAGAGGCTTTTTCTCCTTCTAAAGTCATCAAATGATTCATAACCTTTTGAGATTCCTCCTTATTTAAGGCAGTTACTATTACTGAAGGTTCGTTTACTTGTGTTTTATTCGTAATAAAATCCAGTGTCGCTTGTTCATTAAAACCAAATGAAAAAACTAATCCAGCTACTAATAAAAGCGGCATGATAAATTTTGAATTCACATAAGGTGTTTTGAATTTTCCTCGAGGGATATCTGTTTTATTTTGTAATGCCAAAACGCCAGCGCATACTAGTACAAAAGCAAATAGAGTACCGATACTGCACAAATCGGTAACCATGGTTAGATTAAGAAACAGTGCAGGTACGGCAACGACAAAACCTGTTACTATGGTAGCAAAAGACGGGGTTTTGAATTTTGGGTGAACAGTAGAGAATTTTTTAGGTAGCAATCCATCTCTACTCATGCTCATCCAAATACGGGGTTGTCCCATTTGAAAAACCAGCAAAACACTTGCCATTGCAACAACTGCAGAAACTGCAATGATGCCAGAGAGCCATTTTAAATGTAAGGAATCGAAAACAAAAGCAAGAGGATCCCCAACGTTTAATTGATTGTAACTCACCATTCCGGTTAATACAAGGGCAATTGATATGTATAATATGGTACAAATAATGATGGCCCACATCATGCCTTTCGGTAAGTCTCGTTGCGGATCTTTACATTCTTCAGCAGTTGTAGAAATGGCATCAAAACCAATGTACGCGAAAAATACTGCTGAAACTCCCTTTAGAACTCCTGCTACTCCATTTGGAGCAAAAGGGGTCCAATTGTCGGTATCGATATAAAAAATTCCTACGGCAATAACTAGTAGAACGATGCAGATTTTTATAGCAACCATCACATTGCTGGCATTTCTGGATTCTTTCATTCCACGGTATACCAGGGCAGTAATTAACACAATGATTAGCAAAGCAGGCAAATCAGCCACTATGTGAAAAGATCCTATTGTTGGAGCTGACGTCCAAGCAGTGTAGGAAGCTTGGAGAACTGAATCTAAATTTTCAAAAGATTTACCGCTTTGCATTAACGCAGTCGCGGCTTTAAATCCGTTGGAGGCTGTCAAATAATCCATCTGTACCCATTGTGGCAATGTAATTCCTCCGCTTTCAAGAAGGCCTGTAAAATAGTCACTCCAAGAAATGGCAACGGTTATATTTCCGATGGCATATTCCATGATTAAGGCCCAGCCAATAATCCAGGCAACGATTTCACCAAAAGCAACATATGAATAGGTGTAAGCACTTCCTGAAACGGGAACCATTGAGGCAAATTCAGCATAAGCGAAAGCGGCAAAACTACAAGCGATAGCCGTAAACATAAATAAAAATATGACTGCTGGACCACCATCTGCGCTAGCTTTTCCAATAGTACTAAAAATTCCGGCGCCTACAATTGCGGCTATACCAAAAGCGGTAAGATCACGAGCAGTTAAGTGCTTTCCTAAAGCTTCATGTCCTTCTAAATTGTTTTTTTCTACTTGTTTTAAAATTTCCTGAACTGTTTTTTTTCTAAATAAACCTTTTAATGCCATTTTTTTTAATTTATCGGTAGTGTTATTTAATGAATGTGTTGTAAATAAGTGTATTAGCTGTAAATCTTAAATTTTTTATTATTAATATTGTTTGATTTCTAAGCATTATTATGAATTTTGTTATTTAATTGTGGCATAAATAAGTATTATTCATTTTTATTGCGTTAAAAAAGTCAAATATATATATAAAATAAGTTTGTTTAAAAAAAAAGTGTTTGAATATTTACGATTTACTAACAAATATTTTACTAAGGTGATAAAAATAGCAATATACTCGTGATGAAACCAATAAATCCGCCATTTTTTAGAATATTAAATTTGATCATTCATTGAAAACGGTTGAGATTTTTTTATTTGGCGGTAAATTCTTAGCAGGTCTGTTTTTCTTTTATCTTTTGACCTGAACGAATTTTTTTTATTTTTTTATAATGTGTTCCTGGGATTTAGATCATTGGTTGAGGTAGTTTTTATATTTAGAGTACTTTTGCCACAAAATACTAATAATTGTAAATGAATTCGAACATAGCATCCTTGGCTGCAATTGCACAAAAGAAAGAACGAAATATTATTGGATTAATGTCTGGCACTTCCCTTGATGGTTTAGACGTAGCGTATTGTAAAATTTCTGGTGAAGGCACGCATACAAAAGTGACGTTGTTGCATTTTGAAACGGTTGCTTACACCGATGAAATTAAAAATGAAATTCGGAAAGTCTTTGCAAAAAAAACAATCGATTTTCAACATTTAATTCTTTTAAACGAATGGATTGGTACTTTGCATGGTAGTATGGTGCT
>JBOFUD010000168.1:0-2886 GCA_051652385.1 Flavobacterium sp. | reverse complement strand
GCGGGTACTTTTTCTCCATTTAAAAATTCTAAATATTCAGTTTCCTCGCCACGCGTTCCGGTGCTTCCAAAGCCTTGCGATTGGTGCGAGCTTCTACTCAAAGCTGCAATTTCTTGATTGGATTTCCCTAAGTTAGAATAATAAACTCCAGTTTGCAGGGCTATTAGATTGGTTTTGTCGGCGGCATTAAATTTTTCTTGTGAACCATAAAACCACCACGAAGTATTAAAAAATTGGCGTTTGGCTTGCCACGGTTGCACGTATTGAAGTTGTTCAGGATAAATGTTAGCATTATTGGTTAGATTAAAACTTTCTACGCTTAGCATTGCCGAAGCGGTGTGGTGTCCGTGGGTGGTTCCCGCAGAGCGATGATCAAAACGATTGATAATTACATCGGGTTGGAATTTTCGGATGGCCCAAATTACATCGGCTAATACTTTTTCTTTGTCCCAAATTGCCAACGTTTCGGTTGGATTTTTTGAAAAACCAAAATCATTGGCTCTTGAAAATAATTGTTCGCCACCATCTATTTTTCTAGCTTCTATAAGTTCTTGTGTTCGGATTACGCCTAATAATTCGCGCAATTGTACTCCAATTAAATTTTGTCCGCCATCGCCACGTGTTAAAGACAAATAGGCTGTTCTTGCTTTGGTTTCATTGGCCAAATAAGAAATTAATCGGGTATTTTCATCGTCAGGATGGGCCGCGATATAGAGAACGGAACCTAAAAAGTTGAGTTTTTGAATTTGGTTAAAAATTTCAACCGAATTGGATTTGATTGGTTTTTGTGCAAAAGTGGAAGAAATGGTTAAAATTAAAAGAATGGTTATTCTAATTATGAACTTCAGCATGTTGTTTTTGATTATGGATAAAGTTCAAAAATAGTAATATCCTTTTGGTATATTTTGTTAATTTATGTTAATGTTGTGCTTTTGTACTAATGAAGTTTCTTGCTTTGCTCAACGTATTTTTAACTATTTTAGAGGTTTGTATAATTATTTAGAATATGGAATATTTTGATGATCATTTAGGACAAGGTTTTGAGTATACGATAATTGAACAGCCCAACGACTATGAAGGAAAAGTCATTGCAACGTTGGTAAGGAAACGATGCAGTATTTTGAGTGACAAGGCGGTTTTGTACATTCATGGTTTTAACGATTATTTTTTTCAAGCCGAAATGGCGCAACAGTTTACGAACAATGGGTTTCATTTTTATGCTCTTGACATGCGCAAATACGGTCGCTCGATTTTGCCGCATCAAAAGAATAATAACATGCGTAGCCTAACGGAGTATTTTGCCGATTTGGATGCTGCCTTGGGAATAATTAGAAAAGAAGGCAATCTTAAAGTGCTGCTTTCGGGACATTCAACGGGAGGCTTGCTGGTGACTTTATATGCTTCGCAACGTATGGGTTGTGAGAAATTTGATGCTTTATATTGCAATAGCCCTTTTTATGACCTGAATATGCCCAATTATCAGCGGCGTTTCTTGGTTCCAATGGTGGCTTTTTTCGGAAAAATTTTTCCAAATATAATCGTTCCTGGATCAATATCGAAGGGGTATGGCTACAGTTTGCACAAAGAAAAATTTGGTGAATGGGATTATAATTTGGCTTGGAAACCTCATGTTGCGCCCCCAATACATGCAGGTTGGATTCATGCGATATACCAAGGCCAGTCTAAAATAAAAGCGGGAATAGCGATTTCTTGCCCTATTTTGATCATGCATTCTCATCAATCGATTTTTTCTAATCATAAAGACGCAGATTTTTTTAATGGCGATGCTATTTTAAACATTAATGATATTAAAAAAGGGGCTGAAAGAATAAAGTCTCCTAAACGGACGATTATTGAGATAAAAGGGGGAATGCATGATTTAATTTTATCTCCAAAAGTAGTACGAGATGTTGTTTATGAGCTGCTGATAGACTGGACTGTGACTTTGTTCAAATAACGTATTTTGTCAATTGTACAATACCGTATGAGGCTTATTTAATTCAAAATTTTGTAAACCAAAATCACTAGTTTCAAATGCATTATTGATCAAATTAGGGTCATTTGTGTTGAATGTATTGGGATAATATGCAAACGAGAGTTGAAATGAACTAAATACCAAATAATCATTATTTATTATTAATCCCAAACCAATACTTGAAAAAGTTCTGGTTTTTTGTTTTGTGCTTTTTGGGTTTCCAAGAACTGCTATTGCATAATTGAAAAATGGATTTAATCTGAAGCCCCATAAATTCCAAGGCGAATAACTTTGTGTTTGAGCTGTGAATACCATTTTTTTGGTCCCATACAAGGCATTGTTAAAGCCAAGAATTCCATTTTCGCCATTAATGTTTATTTGATCTCCGGTAGACGCCAAACGGTTGGTGCCAAGTACCACTTGGTTTTTCAAAAACTGTCTAATTTTCCAATCACCCAATTCGTACAGTTTAGTAAAATAATTAGTTTGGAACGAAAAAGTTGTCTGTGAGGTCTTCGAATCTCGAAAAAAAGTTCCCCATTCTGCATTCAAACTAAAAAAACCCCAACGATAAAAATTGCCAAATGAAGCTCTCGTACCAAGATAAAGTTGGTCTTTATGGTTTTTTCGTTGATAGCCTGTTGTAAAGCTGTATGCTTTGCCGATCGGAACATCCTCAATAATTCCGTTGTTGAACAAGAACCGTTCTTGAATAAATTTACGAGCATTTAATCCGACGCTTAGAAGCACTAATTTTTCATTAGAATAAAAGTTTATGGTATCGTAAGCTGGCAATGGCGCCTGTATAAATTTGACATTTGCAAATCTAGCGGCCAAGATAATATTGGTTATTTTGCTTTTATCAGTGGGGTCTTTTTCTAAACCAAAGGCACGTCCTAGCCAATAATCAT
>JBOFUD010000167.1:0-7280 GCA_051652385.1 Flavobacterium sp. | reverse complement strand
TTTGTTTAAAGGAACAGCGGCTGTAGAAGATCGTTCGAATATGAATGTCACTTTCTTGTTAAACAACGAAGAGCACGCCCCTACATTTGATGCAATGTGGAAAGACGCAGGTATTTCTGGACTTCCCGGACATCGTTCTGTTGGAGGCTACAGAGCGTCTATTTACAACGCAATGCCAATAGAAAGCGTTCAAGTGCTGGTTGATGTTATGAAAGCTTTGGAGGCAGCAGTATAATCGCCAAAACCAAATCATCTTAAAAACACAACTCCCCTAGCCCCGATAGTAGTGAAAATCCTTTTATGTTTTTTTTTTGAAACATAAAAGATTGTAACGAATAGCGGGATTAGCTCCAAAAAAATTATAACTCTAATGTGGAATCGTATCCATAGTACGATGAAACAAATAAACAAATAAACTGTAATGAAAGTATTAGCCAATGACGGAATTTCTGCAAGTGGAATTCTAGCTTTAGAGAAAGGTGGTTTTGAAGTGATCACTACAAAAGTGGCACAAGAACAAGTGGCCAATTTTATTAATGAAAACAACGTGAGCGTTATTTTGGTGAGAAGCGCAACCAAGGTACGCCAAGACATTATCGATGCTTGTCCTGGGATCAAAATTATTGGACGCGGCGGTGTTGGTATGGACAATATTGATGTTGAATATGCTAAAAGCAAAGGAATCCATGTCATTAATACACCGGCTTCTTCATCAGAATCGGTAGCTGAATTGGTTTTTGGACATTTATTTAATGGTGTTCGATTCTTGCATGATTCGAATAGAAATATGCCATTAGAGGGCGATACTAATTTTGATGGTTTGAAAAAAGCTTACGCTAATGGAACCGAACTAAGAGGCAAAACCTTGGGAATTGTAGGTATTGGTCGTATTGGTCAAGCCACGGCTAAAATGGCATTGGGATTGGGAATGAAAGTGATTGCTGCCGATAGTTTTATTCCGGAAGTGGATGTAAAAGTCGAGTTTTTCGATGGACAATCCATTACAACCACTATTGTTTCTCAATCGTTGGCTTCATTATTTGAAGAAGCCGACTTTATTACTTTGCATGTACCCGCTCAGAAGGGTTACATTATCGGAGCAGAAGAATTAGCAACAATGAAAGACGGTGTTGGAATTGTGAACTGTGCTCGTGGTGGGGTTATTGACGAAGTAGCCTTAGTAAAAGCATTGGATAGCGGAAAAGTAGGTTTTGCTGGTTTGGATGTATTCGAGAGCGAACCAAAACCAGAAATGGCCATTTTGATGCATTCTAAAATTTCGATGACACCACATATTGGTGCCGCTACAGGCGAAGCACAAGATAGAATTGGAACTGAATTGGCCGCACAAATTATTACTTTGTTAGGATAACCAAAAATTTTCATCATACCAAAAGGGTACTTAATAACAATCGTTATTAATTACCCTTTTTTGTTTAAATTTGAGCAAACCTTAAAAATAAACCCTTATGTTTGAACAATTAACACAGTTAGTACAGCAGTTTGGAGCAGAGGCTATTGTAAAAAACAATGCCATTCCAAATGAGCAAAACGAGGCCGTAATGCAAGAAGCAGGCAATTCTATTTTTTCGAGTTTACAACAAATTGTCTCGCAAGGCGATGTTGAACAAATAGCTGGCTTACTTCAAGGCAATAATGCACAAGACAGCTCAAATCCAGCCGTTCAACAAATTACACAACAACTCACTGGTAGCCTGAAAGAGAAATTCGGAATAAACGGAGATGCTGCTTCTGGAGTGGCAGAAAGTATGATTCCGCAAATACTTGGTAGTTTGGTAAACAAAGCCAATGATCCCAATGATAATTTTCAAATAAAAGATATCATTGTTGCTATATCAGGAAATAGCGCTGAGACAGGCGGTATCATGGAGACTATTTCTAGATATGGCACCCAATTTGGATTGGATCAAAATGCCGATGGAAAAGTTGACCTTAGCGATGCCATGGATTTAGCAAAAGGCAGTGGTGGTATTGGCGGAATACTCGGTAAATTATTTGGTAAATAAAACAATAACAAACGCTATTTTCTATATAAAAATGGCGTTTTTTTTATGATAGAATTCGGAAATTTATAACAGCTGTTTTGTAAATTTATAACCTATTTAAGTGTTATGAAAAACCGCATCGCTTTACTTATTTTACTTGGTCTTATTGGCGCTTGTTCTTCCACAAGAGGCAGCTTCTCAACTAAGAATGTGAAGGAATTAGCTACAGGAGATACCATTCGAATTGCCAATGACTCGCTAGAATATGAGGTAATTATCATTGACATCGGCTTTAACACATGGCTCAACTCAATAGCACTACCAAGAGGTTTTTATTCGCAATCGTATTTAGAAAATAAAAACAGATTTTATAGTACAGAGTGGAACATTCGAGCCCAACAACCCCTTCGCTTTGATCCGAATTTATACGAAATGGCGATCAATTATGATCCACAAATTAATTATGGATACGAAGTAAATTACTTAATCTACAATTATATGGTGTACTTTCAAAATCGATACCATCAAAAATTATTTGGCACTATTCCAGCGCGATAATCTTAGTATATTTGTACCATTGACACTTTAGAATGAAAAAATTAAAAGAACGCTGGGGCATAAAAAGCAACTTTCAATTAACAATAATTTTTATAGTTTTTGCCATCACTGGCTCCTCATCAGCTTGGTTATCCCAGCCTTTTTGTATTTGGCTTGGCATCACCAAAGGCGATTTGGGTATTTGGTTTACTCCTATTCGATTGCTGCTTATTTTTCCCATTTACCAAGTACTTTTGGTTTTGAACGGATTTCTATTTGGACAATTTCAGTTTTTTTGGGCTTTCGAAAAAAAAATGCTGTGCAGCATGGGCTTGGGTTTTCTGTTTAAAACATAAAAAAAGCTTCTATTGTGAAGCTTTTCTTGATATGAAATAAAGATAAATTTTGAAAAGATCCTTTCCGTTTCTTTCACCCGAGAGTACAAAATGAAGCTTATCTTCGGTTTTGGACTAGATAAGTATAAAACCAAGTCAACGTGAAGGTTGGAATGATATCTGAAAATGGACATACTTCTTCAACAAAGGTAATGACTCCCGCCACTTTTCCCACTTTCCCTTTGTACATCCAAGTCATTAAAAACCCGGCCAAAGGAGCCCAAATTACATCTGAGAATTCTCCGATCACCGGGATTGAGAAGGAAAGCATTCCGATTCCATCGAATAGCAAGCCCAGAAAAAAATGTGTTCTTGTGCCGCTCCTAATAAATTTTACTTCTGTTTGGGTGTTCATTTATGACCTGCATTACTTCCAAACAAAAATAGTCATTTATTCTTGTTTGATTAGGTTAAAAAAATCATTTCGATTTTCTTTTTCATTAAAAATTCCGCCGTATTGAATGGTAGAAGTGTAACTAGATTCGTCTTTAATACCACGACTTGACACACACAAATGCTTGGCTTCCATGACAATAATCACGTTATCTGTCTCCAAGACCGATTTCAATTCATTAAATATTTGCATGATCAAGCGCTCCTGCACTTGCGGACGACGTGAGTAATAATCAACAATTCGATTTAATTTTGATAATCCAATAACTTTTCCACTAGAAACGTATCCGATGTGCGCTTTTCCTACGATCGGCAGAAAGTGATGTTCGCAGGTTGAGTTGAAATTAATATTGGCCTCTACCAACATTTTGTCGTAGTGATAGCTGTTTTCAAAAACAGAAATCTTTGGCTTGTTTTTGGGATCTAAACCACTAAAAATTTCCTGTATGTACATTTTGGCTACACGAAACGGAGTTCCACTCAAACTATCATCAGTCATGTCCAATCCCATTTCTTCCATTATAGCATGGAAATGGTGTTCGATACGCTGCATTTTTTCGGCATCTGTTTTCAAGAACGCATCAGCTCTTAAAGGAGTGTCAGCGCTTGTGGCTTGGTGATCGTCACCTAAAATTTCAATTAATTCTCTGTCTAATACTGTGTTCATTTTTAGGTTTTTTTACTTTAATAATGGAGTGAATGCTTCTGTTAATTTGATCATTTTCGGCGTGATCACGTAATTACAATAGGATTGCTCTTTGTTGCGTTGATAATAATTCTGATGGTACTGCTCTGCTTTGTAAAAAACTGAAGCAGGAGAGAGCTTGGTCACGATATCTGAATCAAAAAATTTAGCATCGCTTACTTGTTGAATGTAGGCTAGAGACAAAAGCTTTTGCTTGTCCGTATGATAAAAAATTTCGCTACGGTACTGCGTGCCCACATCCGCACCTTGTCGATTCAGTGTTGTGGGATTATGGGTTGCAAAGAAAACTTCCAGAAGCGTTTCGAAAGTTATTTCATCGGAATTATATAAGATCTGTACGGCTTCGGCATGACCAGTTGTTCCTGAACATATTTGATTATAAGTAGGATTTTCTTGAAAACCACCGATATAACCCGAACTAACCGACTCCACACCTTTCAGCTGCAAAAATATAGCTTCTGTACACCAAAAACAGCCTCCGGCAAAAGTTGCAATACTATGAATCATCTTTAAATATTTTATTTTGTTTAACAAATATACAAAATAATTAAACAATAAAAATTCATTAACGTAAAATTATTAGTTGTTTTTGCTAAATAAAAATCAATTCCGACATAGAAAAATTAAAATCTTTGTTTCTTTGTGAAAATTATTTGGGATGATACAAGCAAAAAATATACATAAATTCTACGACCAACTTGAGGTATTGAAAGGGGTAGATTTACATATTACCAAAGGAGAAATTGTTTCAATTGTAGGCGCTTCGGGAGCTGGAAAAACTACTTTACTTCAAATTCTAGGTACTTTAGACCATCCAAGTAAAACAACTAACTCAAGTCTGGTGATTAATGGGGAAGACGTCTTGAAAATGAATGACAAAGGTTTGTCAAAATTTAGAAACTTAAATTTGGGCTTCATTTTTCAATTTCATCAATTGTTGCCAGAATTTTCAGCTTTAGAAAACGTTTGTATCCCTGCATTTATCGCAGGAAAGGAAAAAACAGAAACAGAGATTGAAGCCAAAAAAATTTTAGAATTTCTCGGATTATCTCACCGAATCAATCATAAACCGAACGAACTTTCTGGCGGAGAACAACAACGAGTAGCCGTTGCAAGAGCACTGATTAATAAACCCGATATTATTTTTGCCGATGAACCCTCCGGTAACTTGGATACTGCCTCGGCTGAAAATTTGCATCAATTGTTTTTCAAACTCAGGGACGAATTGGGGCAAACCTTTGTCATTGTAACCCACAATGAAGAATTGGCTAACATGGCTGATCGAAAATTAGTTATGGTGGATGGCCAAATAAGTAGCTAGACTACCAAGAACAATAGCACCTTTTGCCTTATGACAGTAGTTGAACTCAAAGAATTTTTAGACCAAAAAGTTCTTCAATACAATACCCTAGATTTCATTGAAAGTGATCCGGTGCAAATTCCGCATTTATTTACACGCAAAGAGGATATCGAAATTGCGGGTTTCTTGAGCGCTACTATTGCTTGGGGCAACCGAAAAATGATCATCAAAAACAGTCACAAAATGATGGAAATGATGGGGAATGCACCGTACGACTTTGTGCTTTCGCACTCTGCAGACAACTTAGAGGCTTTGGATTCATTTGTGCACCGAACCTTTAATGGTCAAGACTTTCGCACGTTTATCAAAGGATTACAACATATTTACACCCAACATGGCGGACTAGAAGCTGTTTTTGCACGCCATCAAGAACCGAATACGATGCAAAAAAGTATTCATGCCTTCAAAAAAATATTCTTTGAAATTGATCACCAACCCCGAACTCAAAAACATGTTTCAGATCCTTTAAATAATTCGGCAGCCAAAAGAATTAACATGTATTTGCGATGGATGTGCCGTCAAGATAAAAACGGTGTAGATTTGGGTATTTGGAAGAGCATTTCACCTTCAAAATTGTCTTGTCCTCTGGATGTACATTCAGGCAATGTAGCACGAAAATTAAGCCTTTTGAATAGAAAGCAAAACGATGGCAAAGCACTGCACGAATTAGACACAAACCTAAGATTGTTAGATCCAAACGACCCCGTAAAATATGATTTTGCCTTGTTTGGCTTGGGGGTATTTGAAAGTTTTTAAAAACACAAGTCACTAAAAAACAAAAAGTTATCCCTATTTTTATTACATTTGAGTAACAAATTTAATTTTATGGATACCTTTTTATTTTACATAAAAAATTTCGCTATCCCAATTTTGCTGATTCTAATTTTATTTGTGTGTTTGGTTTTGCTGACAAAAAGATTTTTAACACAATGGCAATTGAAACGCACAAAAAAATACCGTACCGTTGTTCAACAATTTTTAATAGAAATTGTTCTTTATAAGTACGACAAACAAGAACTAAAAACTAAACTCAGACACTTTCAAAATTCGATTCCCTTTAATAGAAATTGGTGTAAACTACTTGTAATCAATGAAATGATTCGATTAAAAAAAACCATAAAAGGCGATCAAACAATGATCATTTCACTTTTATACAAAAGTTTGAAGCTTCATATTTTTTCAGCCAACTTAATAAAAAATTGGGTACCCTATAAAAAATGCATTGGTTTTTATCATTTTCAAATGATGCGATACATAAAAGGAAAGGACCAAATTATACCCTATCTAACGAATTCGAATGATTTAATTCGATCCAATGCAAACATCAGTTATTTGGCACTGATTGATCTTAGCCAAGAAGAGTTGGCACATGTTCCAGATCACATTTCAAAATTGGATCAAATAAAAATAATGGACATATTTTTTAGAGTAAATAAAGAAAATTTAAAAATATTTGACTTTTTGGTACAGACCAATAGGGGCTCTTTGATTGAATTATGGCTTATCATAATGACCTATTTTAACAATCGATATGAATCCGTAAGAATTATCGCTTTTTTAAATTACCCATCGGAGTCGGTAAGGATCGAGTCTTTAACAAGCATTCGAAAACTATTTTTGAAAGAAGCTGAAAGCACCATCTTAGAACAGATGCATATTTATTCGAAAAAAGCGCAAATAAAAGGCTATCAATGTTTAGCAGTCATAGGTTCTAACCACACCTCTACTTACGTCATGTCTACTTTTGAAAATTGCACGGATGAAGATATTCAACTTGCTGCTCTATACTGCCTACAAAAAATCAATCCAAGCTTGGCCTTTAGCTTTGCTTCAAAAAATGATACCTATTCGAGAATGCTAAATCATGTGAAAACATTATGGAG
>JBOFUD010000166.1:0-5037 GCA_051652385.1 Flavobacterium sp. | reverse complement strand
AATCCAAAAAGTAAAAAGCTCAAGCGTTTGTTGACTTTGAAGTTGGAATTCAATCGACCATTTATTGCCGAAACAGTTACATTTCTTTCCAATGGGTTGCTCGTGTTGGTTGTGGGATTGAATTGAAAAACGATACCCTGTTGTTTGATGCTCGAAAAATCAATGGCAGGTTGTATGTCCCACCATTTGGTGATTTTATAATTGGCCGAAACCTCAAATCCCGATGCGGTGTTGTTGTCAAAATTGGTGTAGGTCAAAATTTGTCTTTGTCCACTTGGGTCGTTTGCGTCTGGATACAAAATACGACTAATTTGATCGTTGATACTTCTTACAAATACGCCTGCCGTGACGCTTCCTTTTTCCAATACTTTGGTATAATTCAGCTCGACAGAATTCGTGAATTGAGGTCGCAATTCTGGATTCCCAAAAGAAGTAATCAAAGGTGTAGCAAATTCACGAATGGGTTTAGTTTGTTCTAAACCTGGGCGATCCACCCGGCGGCTGTAGCTAAATTGCAAAGTATTTTTCTCATTCAAATTATAGGTCAAATAGGCCGATGGATATAGGGTAATGTAGTCATCATCAAAGGTAGTTTTTCCGTTGTTCAAGTTGGCAGCTACCTTATAACTCTCAAAACGCGCGCCTATTTGATAACTGATTTTTTTGAATTTTTGCCCAAAAGTGGCATAGGCCGAGTAAATATCAATATCGTAGGTGTAATTCGATTGCTGATCGGCTGTCGCGACTAATGGGTTTCCGGTGCTGTAGTTGTTTTCGGTTCTGGTAATTCTCGCCTCGGCACCCGCTTCAAGCGTTGATTTTTCGTTGATTGGATTGACATAATCCACATTGAAAGTACTCAGTTTTTGAGCGTCTTTGATGTTGTCTTTAAAAAGTACACTGCTGTTCAGTGCATTGTTTGTAGTGGTTTGGGTGTCAAAATCGGCTCTTTGTGTTTCTTTATAATCGTTATGATTGGCTTCAATGTCTAAAGTGTGACCTTCTTTTTTGAAAATGTGTTTGTACGCCAAGTTGTAAGTTCCGGTTTGATTTGGTCCTTCGTAAATTGATTTTTGAAAAACACGGTCTATCGTTCCTCCATTGTTGTAGTCAATACGGGTGTTTACGTTTCCAATTCCGTCGGCTTTGTTTTGATTGGTGTAAAAAGACAAAGTGTTCTGATCGTTGATTAAATAATCCATGCCGATTTTGTATAAATACGAATCGTTTTCATTCGAAATATCCAATTTTTGAACAATATCCTGATCCAGTCGCGTGAGGTTTCCATCATTAAAATAGGTACCAAAATTACGTCCTCCGTTGCCAAAGAAATTCACTTTTCCCACCTTGTAATTCATGTCTAGCGATTGGTTGTACTTGGCCGTTTCTCCAAAGGTAATACCCCCGCTAAAGGTTCCATTGAATCCGTTATTCGCATTTTTGTGTAAGACGATATTGATGATTCCTGACATGCCTTCTGGATTGTATTTGGCACTTGGATTGGTAATTAATTCTATTTTTTTGATCGAGGTCGACGGAATTTGTTTTAGCAATTGAGAGGGATCAATATTAGTGGGTCTTCCGTCGATCAAAACGCGTACATTTTCATTGCCACGCAAGGATATTTTTCCGTCTTGATCCACATTTACCGAAGGAATGTTATTCATGATATCTGAGGCAGAAGCGCCTGCAGTGGTCAAATCTTTCCCAACCGTGATTACTTTTCTATCTATTTTTTGCTCGATAGTCGATCGTTCACTAATAATGTTGACGCCTTTGAGCTGTGTCGCTTCCTCTTCAAGATTTATGTTGATAGTAACTTCTTTTTTGTTTTCGGTCAAAAGTGCGGCGCCCATGTATTTTCGAAAACCAATGTATTGAATTTCGATGGTGTAATTTTTTAAAGCTAAATTTTTTATACTGAATTCGCCTTTGTCGTCAGTATTGGCGCCAGAAACTACTTTTCCGTTGTCTTTAATCGAGACGATCGCATAAGAAATGGGCGCGTTTGTAGCTTTTTCGGTGATTTTTCCCGAGATTTTCCCAGAATTTTGTGCGGTTCCTATGCCAACTACGCACAGTAGCAGAAAGGTGATTAATTTGATTTTCATGATAGATTAATTTTGATTGATTTTGATTGATGAATTATTTAGACGAATAGTTTTGCGATGTGTTACAATCCAAAACCAATAAATTGTTGATTTGTCTCTTATAAGTACTCGTTTTAGGACAGTATTCTGAATGAAAAGTCCCCTTTATGTAGGTAGAGCACAATGTTTTATTTTATTTTTTTATTTTTTATTTTTTTTGCGATTTACGATCAAAAAATAAAGTAAAATTATTTTACTTCGTTTTTGTAGAGGTAAATTTGGACTAATTTTTATGGTTTTTTGGGGTGCTTTTTTTTATTAGATGAATTGCGAAAACTCAAACAAAATCGTTGCCAAAGCGGTTTTCTTATTGCTAAATAAGCAGTATCTTTGCCCACTTTTAAAACACAGTTTACATGTCATTACAAAATATCCTTACTCCGTCGATTCATAAAGCCGTTCAAACCTTGTTTGAAGTATCTCTTGATAAAGTTGAATTTCAAGCGACTCGAAAGGAGTTTGAAGGCGATATTACCTTGGTTATTTTTCCTTTATTAAAAGTAATTAAAAGCAATCCGGTCGAATTAGGAAACAAAATCGGAACCTATTTGGTTGAAAATGTTGCCGAAGTAGCTCGTTTCAATGTGGTTTCCGGCTTTTTGAATATTGTAATTTCCGATGCCTATTATTTGCATTTCTTCAACGAAATTAAAGAGGAGGTGCGATTTGGTTTTGTAACGCCAAGTCCGGAAGCCAAAGCGGTAATGGTAGAATATTCCTCGCCCAATACCAACAAACCGTTGCATTTGGGTCACGTAAGAAACAATCTTTTAGGGTATTCTGTGGCCGAAATCATCAAGGCTTCGGGTAAAAAAGTCTATAAAACACAAATCATCAACGATAGAGGGATTCATATTTGCAAGTCGATGTTGGCTTGGCAAAAATTCGGAAACGGAGCCACTCCAGAAAGCACCGGCTTGAAAGGTGATAAATTGGTGGGGAATTATTACGTAGCTTTTGATAAAGCCTACAAAGAAGAAATTAGCCAATTGATGGCCGAGGGTAAAACCGAAGAGGAAGCCAAAAAACAAGCTCCGATTCTTTTGAAAGCTCAGGAAATGCTCCTAAAATGGGAAGCGGGGGATGCTGAAGTAAAAGCCCTTTGGAGCACCATGAACCAATGGGTGTATAATGGTTTTGCCATAAGTTATAAGAATTTAGGCGTAAACTTTGATAGTTTTTATTACGAAAGTAACACCTATTTATTAGGGAAAGATGTTGTGCAAGTAGGGCTTGAAAAAGGCATTTTTGAAAAAGATCCCGACGGTTCGGTTTGGATTGATTTGACTGATGAAGGTTTGGATCGTAAGATTGTTTTGCGCTCTGATGGGACAGCAGTGTATATGACTCAAGATATTGGAACGGCAATTCAGCGTGTAAAAGACATGCCTGATGTTGGCGGAATGGTGTATACAGTAGGAAACGAACAAGATTACCACTTCAAAGTGTTGTTTTTGATTTTGAAAAAACTTGGGTTTGATTGGGCTTCTAGCTTGTATCATCTTTCATATGGCATGGTAGATTTGCCTTCCGGAAAAATGAAAAGCCGTGAAGGAACGGTTGTTGATGCCGACGATTTGATGCAAGAAATGACCGATACCGCTCAAAAAATTGCCGAAGATTTAGGGAAATTAGACGAGTATTCTATCGAAGAAAAAGCAAACTTGTACCGTACGATCGGTTTGGGAGCTTTAAAATATTACATCCTTAAAGTAGATCCTAAAAAACGCATTTTGTTTAATCCAGAAGAATCTGTTGATTTTGCTGGAAATACAGGGCCGTTTATTCAATATACATACGCTAGAATTCAGTCGATCATTCGCAAAGCAGCTTTTGATTTTTCTCAACCAAGTGACATAGTTGTATTGCATGAAAAAGAAAAAGAACTCATCAAACAATTAGAATTGTTTCCAGAAGTGATTCAAAATGCAGCGCAACACCACAGCCCGGCTTTGATTGCCAATTATACCTATGAGTTGGTGCGCGAGTACAATTCGTTCTATCAAGCAGTTTCTATTTTAGGAGAAGAAGACCAACAAAAGAAAATTTTTAGAGTACAATTGTCCAAAAAAGTGGCCGATACAATTGCAGCTTCTTTCAGTTTGTTGGGAATTAATGTCCCTGAACGCATGTAAAATGTGATAAACTAAAGCATCTCTTTTCAATACAACAACCTTGTGAATACACCAAAACCGTATTTTTTTAAATCGTTTTTAATACTTCTTTTAGCGGCCTGCTTTTTTTTAGGTTTAAAAGAAGTATTGCCCAAAAGGATATTTGCTGCCACAAATGGTCCCACCAAAAGTGTGCTCATCGATAGCATGCTTATTGATGCCTTTGAGTCAGAACCCGAAGAGATGGTGGTTACGCCCAATGACACCATGGCCGATCAAAAAATTGTTTTTGAAGAAGCTTTGGGGGTGACTTTTCCTGAAGAAACTTTTGAGAATTATAAAGGGTATCAGTTTCTAATTCCGTTTTATGAACAGTTATACCAACTCGAGACTAGTCAAAAGGCGAAAGTTCGCATTGCTTATTTTGGCGATTCTATGACCGATGGCGATATGATCGTGCAGGATATTCGTACTTCATTTCAAAATGCATTTGGTGGAAAAGGCGTTGGTTTTGTCTCGATTACCTCTGAATCTGCGGCTTCGAGAAGTTCAATATTGCACGAGTTTTCGACTAATTGGATGAAACAATCCTATCTGAATATCAAAAACCCCATTCGCCCATTTGGGGTAAATGGACAAGTGTTTTTTGCCAATCATCCTTCACAGGAAATTTGGGTAAAATACACCGCTGGACGTTTCAAAAACACCAATCTATTAGATAATCCTACCTTGTTTTATGGCAGCTCAGACAATTTGTTTGGACAAGTAAATTA
>JBOFUD010000165.1:0-2231 GCA_051652385.1 Flavobacterium sp. | reverse complement strand
ATTTACAGTCTAAAAACATCGTAAAATCAATTCCAGCAAAGACTTTAAACAGCAAAGTAGCCAAATCATAAACGTACAGAAATAAACATCAAACGACTCAAAATTCATTTATTTTGAGTCGTTTTTTTTTATGGAGGTAAAATCCAGAATCCGCCTAAGACTTCGTTTTGAAAGTGAATTGTGCAAAAAAAACTTTTACACAACAAGAAAATTTTTCAATTTAAAATCAAAAGAGTAAAACTGCGGCTAGGAAGTATAAATTTCAAAGTAAGAAAAACCGATTGGACTATTTTTTCAAAACTATAGACCGTTCTAACTACCTTCAAGAACGAAAAAACATCAAAGATAGAGACCACAAACTAATTACCACTCATTAACTTTATTAGCATCCATTTTAATAAAAATAAAGAGCAATATGGTAAAGGCCCAAAGACCAGAGCCTCCGTAGGAGAAAAAAGGCAAAGGAATACCAATGGTCGGAAAGATGCCGGCGACCATAGCAATATTTACAAAAAAGTGAAGAAAAATAATAGCCGCAACCGAATACCCATACACGCGACTAAATTTGGTTTTTTGTCTTTCTGCCAAAAAAATAATACGTAGCAAAAGCACTACAAACAATCCAATAACAACAGTGGCCCCAAGAAAACCCCATTCTTCTCCAACTGTGGTAAAAATATAATCGGTATGCTGTTCGGGAACAAACCCACCTTTGGTTTGCGTTCCTTCTAAAAATCCTTTTCCTATCCACCCTCCAGAACCTATCGCTATTTCAGACTGATTGGTATTGTACCCAATACCTTTCATATCTACTGCTTTACCAAGTAAAATATTAAATCGATCCCGGTGATGTTGCTTAAATACTTTATCAAAAACATAACTAACAGAGAAAACAAATCCCGTAATAAGTGCCAAAAAAATGAGACTTCTGAGTACATTCCGCTCAGCCAAACGCGATTTGAAGTGTATTGCTATCAAAACGAGAGCAGCCAAAAGGACTACTACATAAGATTCTAAAACTAGCGTCAAGACAAAAAGAAAAATCAAGGAGAACCCTGTCCAAATGTACCAACCAGGCAATCCTTCTCGATAGAGCACAATAAAAAAAATAGAAAACACCAAAGCACTTCCGGGATCTGGCTGAGGCAAGATCAAAAGAATGGGCAAAAAAACAATCGCCAATGCTTGAAACTGACGGTTCATATCCTTTAAATTGATCAAGGGATCGCTTAAATATTTGGCCAAAGCCAATGCCGTAGCTGCTTTGGCAAACTCTGAAGGTTGCAGCGTAAAACCACCTATTCCGTACCAACAACGCTGTCCAGCAATAGTTTTTCCAAAAGCAAACAAACCAAGTAAAGAAACCAAGGCCACAACAAAAATTATTGAAGCATACTTTTCATAGAATTTCCCATCAACAGCCAAGACCATAAAAATCAAGGGTATCGCAAACAAAATAAACAAAAGTTGTTTATCCGAAGTACCATCCGCTGAGGACAGGGACGAAGAATAAATATTCAGCCATCCCAAAACAACTAAAAGCATATAAATGATGACACAAATCCAATCGATATTACTTGTTACGCTTTGGTTTTTCATTTTATGAACAATGATTTAGTTTTTTTTAATACTATCCTTTTTTGCTACTGTGGCAGGGGATGGATTTAATTTTTTGATTTTTTGTAGTGCAAGTGAGTCCTTTATTCGCAACTCACGCTTAACCTCATCATTCAATCCTCCTAACTTGGCATATTGCCCCTGGAGACTAATATTGAGAACTCGTGTTTCTAAATCAGTTCTTGAAATTTTCTTCTTCAAATATTTTTCAATCATCAAACTCGCTATTGGTCCAGCAATTGTGGAACCAAAACCTCCATTCTCGATCATAATTGCTATTGCAATTTTTGGATTGTTTTTTGGCGCAAAAGCTACAAATATGGAGTGATCTTTTAATTGCGTTCGTACTCCATTAATTTTGGCAAAGTTTTCGGCAGTTCCGGTTTTACCACAAATTTCTATGCCTTCGACCCTTAGCCCCGCGGCTGTACCCATATTATACACATCAAACAACCCACTAATAATAGGCTTAAAGTACTCCTTATCAATAGTGGTGACGTGCTTGGTGGTGAATTTTTTATCAATCGGTGTATCGACAATTTTTTTAATGATATGGGGTGTATAATAATAGCCTTCATTAGCAATTGTTGCCATCATATTGGCCAACTGAATGG
>JBOFUD010000164.1:0-1783 GCA_051652385.1 Flavobacterium sp. | reverse complement strand
AGGTGTTGTTCTCCAGAATCATTAAGGTATTGTCACGCACTTCCATCATCAATTTACGAACGGCGCAAATGGTTTCGTCATTGCAATCGTCGCAAGGTTCATAAAAATTATGACTGGCACAAGGCAATAAAGCAATGGGGCCTTCGAGAATGCGGTACACATGAGCCATATTGATATCCTTCGGTTCCTTGATTAAGTAATACCCACCGCCTTTTCCTTTTTTGGCTCCCAAAAAACCAGAATGACGCAATAGCAATAAAATACTCTCCAAAAACTTCAAAGAAATGTGTTCTGCTTTGGCTATTTCGGCAATTTGCACAGGTGAATTATCTTCCCGGCGCGCCAAAAAAGTTAATGCTTTGATTCCGTATTTTGTTTTTTTTGAGAGCATAATGATTTTGGATTAATCCCGATAGCAATCGGGACTGATTTTAAATTTTTATAGAATCGAAACAAATCGTCTTTAAATTATGTTTACGAAACTACAAACTTTATCCTTTTGTTACCAAATTGAATGAATCTAATTTAAAAATTCGTTGCAAATTGAAATAGCAAATTCTTTTTGAGTATAAAAATTGTGTCCCTTATTTTTTATGATTTCAAAATTTATGGAATGTTTTTCAAACCAAATGCTGTTTGGTTTATTGATGTCATTTCCTCCATAATAAAGTTTTATTACTCCATTAGGAATATTTTCCTCATAGCGTAATCGTGTTGATGAAACAGCCAATAAATGTCGAACATCCAATCCCTTCAAAGTGGCTTTCCAAGCAATTGTTCCTCCAATACTAAAAGCTAAAACATCAATTTGATTTTTTTCGGCTTCCAAAAGTCGCTCAACAGCCTTTTCAATTCCACCATTGATGAACTGACTGTGGAGATTTTCTTCAGTATAATTTGTCGAATCAATTCCGCCCAAATAACAGCAATCGTAATATTGAATTTCGAATGTACCCTTCAATTGTTCAACATAATCGCAAACCCAATCTGAGTTTTCTTTTCCCCACAAATCCGATAAAATGATTAATCTTGGTTTCATTTACTTTTAATGTTAAAAACCAAATTTACACTTTTAACAAATCAAAACTCAATTATACTATCGTCTGAACTCGATAAATAGTATTTCTACCACTTTGGATGATAACAAAAATGCAAAAAATTTCCTTTTAGCCCCGATGGAAGGGAAAATCCTTTTTTGAGTCGATCCTTTTTCGACTCAAAAAAGATTGGAATGACAGCGGGAACCATCCCTCAAAAAAGGCCAAATCTTTCTGCTCAAAAAAATTGCGCCTCTATAATATCTCTGACATAAACACAATAACCCACGGTTGAAACCGTGGGCTATGTTTTGTGAGACCGAAACGATATTCCTTTTACTGGACTAGAGCGCCAACGCCTGATCCAAATCGGCAATCACATCTTCTACGGTTTCTAATCCTACGGAAACACGCACCAAACCATCGGTGATGCTAACGGCCAAACGCTCTTCTACAGACAATTTACTATGCGTGGTTGATGCTGGATGTGTTACAATAGTTCTAGTGTCTCCCAAATTAGGCGATAACGAACACAATTTTATTTTATCCAAAAAGGCCCTTCCTGCTTCAAGTCCGCCTTTGATTTCGAAGGCAACGATATTTCCACCTAATTTCATTTGCTTTTTGGCAATTTCGTATTGTGGATGCGATTTTAAGAAAGGATATTTCACTTTATTAACTTGCGGATGATTTTCTAAAAACTCCGCAACTTTCAACGCATTTTCACAATGTCTGTCTACACGAAC
>JBOFUD010000163.1:0-1529 GCA_051652385.1 Flavobacterium sp. | reverse complement strand
CACACATCGCCTTTTTGTAATTCAGTTTCCACCAGATCAATTTGATTCAATGGCAAAAAAGTTACAGCTTGCTGCGCATTAAGTGGGGCTACAATTTTTTTGTTATCAGTTACCGCAACGGCTGCCGAGGTTCTTCCGTGAAAAGCGTTGTCAAAAGCAACAACTCTTGATTTTCCGTTGTGGAAAGACGCCAGCTTTAAGGCATTTTCATTGGCCTCGGCTCCTGAACTGCACAAAAACAAGGAGTAATCTTTATATCCGGATAATTCGCCTAGTTTTTCGGCTAGTTCGACTTGTAGCGGATTTTGGATGGCATTAGAATAGAATCCAATAGAATCCAATTGCTCTTTTAGTTTCGCCACATAATGCGGGTGTGTGTGACCGATGGAGATGACTCCGTGGCCACTGTATAAATCCAAATAATCGACACCGTTGTCATCTGTAATGTTGCAATCAACTGCTTTTACAGGCGTGATGTTATATAAGGGGTAAACGTCGAATAAGTTCATTGTTGTTGTAATTTAAAGATTTAATAATTTAAAAATTTAAAGATTTGTGTGTGTTGCTGAATGATTTAAACTTTAGGGATTTCATAATTTTTAAATCTTTCAATTTTTAAATCTTTCAATTTTTCTAAAATCCACTAGGTTTCAAATGCAATCCAGTGCTTTCGTCTAGTCCAAAGAGTAAGTTCATGTTTTGAATGGCTTGGCCTGAGGCGCCTTTGACCAAATTATCGATCACCGAAGTAATCAAAATTCGGTTGCCTTTTTTCATTAAGCTAATAATACATTTGTTGGTTTGAACCACTTGTTTTAAATTGATGTTGCTGGTAGTGACAGTTACAAAAGGGTCGTTTTCGTAAAAGGCTTCATATTGGGCTACAACATCTTCTAAATTTTCCTCGCAAGTCGTGTACAGTGTCGCAAAAATCCCTCTTGGGAAATCGCCTCTGTTGGGAATAAAAACCAATTCATTGGTGAAATCTTCCTGTAGTTGGTGCAAGCTTTCGCCTATTTCGCCCAAATGTTGGTGATCAAAGGCTTTGTAATGCGACATATTGTTGTTTCTCCAACTGAAATGTGACGTTTCTGAAAGACTCACTCCGGCGCCTGTGCTTCCGGTGGTGGCGTTGATGTGGATAGCGCTGTGGAGTAATTTGGCCTTGGCCAAAGGCAATAACGCCAATTGTATGGCAGTGGCAAAACAACCAGGGTTGGCAATGTATTGCGCGTTTTTGATATCGGTTTTGTTCAATTCTGGTAAGCCATAAACAAAAGATTTTCCGTTGAAAACGTTGTCTTTTGTCAACCTGAAATCATTGCCTAAATCGATGATTTTGGTTTGGGCTGAAAATTGGTTATTTTCCAAAAACGAAATGGATTTCCCGTGACCTAAACACAGGAAAACGACGTCCACATTTGGATGCACGGCATCGGTAAAATTCATTTCGATATCGCCCAACAAATCGTGATGCGCTACCGAAAGGGGTTTGCCTGCATTGGTGGTGCTGTACACAAAATCAAGTT
>JBOFUD010000162.1:0-9000 GCA_051652385.1 Flavobacterium sp. | reverse complement strand
TAATCCCCACTAACATGGTGGCATTCTAACACTTCAGAAAGTTGCACTACTTCACTTTCAAAACGGGTCAAAAATTCTTTGGTGTGTTGAATTAATTTTACATGACAAAACACAACAAATCCTTTCTCAATTTTTGATTTTTCAAGCAAGGCCACATAGCGTTTGATAACTCCCTCACGCTCCAGTTTCTTGATCCGCTCAAAAACAGCCGTTACCGACAAGTTGAGTTTTAAAGACAATTCTTTGTTTGTTTTTTTACTATCGCTTTGCAGTAAAACCAATAATTTTTTATCGATTGCATCTAAAAACATCATTCTATAATTTAAACAAAAAGAGAGGCTTTAAACCGTACTAAGCTACTCGAAAACTACATCGAATAAAAATCTAATATTCCCTTTTTTTATTTACAAATTTAGATTTTAATTCTAATAAAAATAAAATACTTATCATAATTATCTAAAAACAACATCATCTATTGACAAATTATCTAGTATTTATTTATTTTGATGAAATTAATCTAAACAAAACTAGTAAATTCTTATGAAAAACTTTAATCCTGCAGACAATATTCAAGATTTACAATATTTTGGCGAATTTGGTGGTGTAAATCCTTCCATTTCAGATTCCTCAACCTACACATTTTTATCCGCCAAGACCATGTTTGATACCTTTGAAGGCAACATGGAAGGCTGCTATTTGTATTCGCGCCATTCTTCACCCAGTAATTTGTATTTGGATCAAGCCCTAGCCGCTATGGAGGGTACCGAAGCCGCTAATGTTTCGGCCTCTGGAATGGGTGCCATTACGCCTACCCTTTTGCAATTGTGTGGAGCTGGCGATCATATTGTATCCAGTAGAACTATTTACGGCGGTACTTATGCTTTTCTTAAAAATTTTACACCAAGATTAGGCATCCAAACCACCTTTGTAGATATAACCAAATTGGCTCTTGTGGAGGCGGCCATAACACCAAATACAAAAGTTTTGTACTGCGAAACGGTGAGCAATCCTTTGTTAGAAGTCGCAGATATCGAAGGATTATCAAAAATTGCTAAAAAACACCATTTGAAATTGGTAGTCGACAACACGTTCTCGCCACTATCTGTTACACCTGCGCGCTTAGGAGCCGATATTGTGATTCATAGTTTGACCAAATACATTAATGGGAGTAGTGATACTGTTGGAGGAGTTACCTGCGCAAGTAGCGATTTTATCGATAGTTTAAAAAATGTCAACTCAGGCGCGAGCATGTTGTTGGGCCCCACTATGGATAGTTTGCGCTCAGCCAGCGTGATGAAAAATCTTCGTACGTTACATATCCGAATGAAACAGCATAGCTACAATGCCCACTATTTAGCGGAACGTTTTGAGAAAGAGGGACTAAAAACAGTTTATCCAGGTTTGGCCAGCCATCCGAGTCATGACCTTTACAAAAAAATGATCAATCCCGAGTACGGTTTTGGAGGAATGATGACCATAGATGTGGGGAATTTGGCCACTGCCAATGCCTTAATGGAACTTATGCAAGAGCGAAATCTAGGATATCTTGCAGTTAGTTTAGGGTTTTACAAAACCTTGTTTAGCGCTCCCGGCACATCCACTTCCAGCGAAATCCCGGTGGAGGAACAAGCCGAAATGGGACTCACCGACGGACTGATTCGTTTTTCGATTGGACTGGACAATACCATCGAAAGAACGTTTCAAACCATGAAACAATGCATGATCGAATTGGGAGTACTTTAAACCATATTGCACATTCTAGGATTAAAAAATAGATTATCTCTCTTGAAAACCGTTGCTATACTTGCAACGGTTTTTTTACCTCTACTACAACGACTTAACTAATTCGACTTTTAATATTTTCAAAACAAACTTAAATAGTACTGCAACTTAAATAGTCAGTATCGTAACTCTCAAGTTTACTTCAAAAAAGCAAAAAACAAGTTTTTCATACTAAAGAAGAATTAATTTATTAAATATTTGTTAAATTTTAATTTTAAATTAATATCATTAGTCGCCAATTTTGGATTTTTAATTGGAAGACAAACAACTCTTAAAATAATTTCACTACGCCTACAAATCGCAAAATATTGATCGAAAAGGGGGTTTTCAAACGTTGTAGCATCTGTATTAAAACTTGACGAAAATTCAATTTGAAGCAAAGTGTCCCTTTAATTATGTAGTGTTTACAGAGACATCCTTTTCAAAAATAGCCCCCAATAAAAACATAAATTAGGATCGACATGATAAATGTAAGATTATTTTAAACAAACATTTTTTATATTTGTTTATCACCTTTTTTGATAAAATAACAAGATTAAACGCATAAATAAAGTGAGCCTTTGCAATCTTGATCACAAAAAAACAGGTAGTTTTTTATTCATAATTAATACAAATTTGAATCATTATGACAAAATTAAAATCACCATTTCAAAAAATAACAGATGATAGAAATTTCATCATCGACTGTTATTTAGAAATGCTGTCCCGCATTAATGAGCCGCAAATCATCTCATTAATCAAAAGCGATCCCAAATCGCTTACAATAGACAATAACGAAGACATTCCTAGTGAAAAAGTAATCCAATCACTAAGTATTTATTTTCAATTAATGACCTTAGTTGAAGAAAACGCTGCTACACAATACCGTAGAAAAACGGAGAACCAATTAAACATTGATTCTACCAGAGGTTCATGGGCCGAAGCGTTTAAAATTTGGAAAGAGCAAGGCATTGGCGAAGATGAAATGCTCAAAACTATTGCGTCTACTACTGTGATTCCGGTACTTACAGCTCACCCTACCGAGGCAAAAAGAGTTACAGTTATTGAAATTCACCGTGAATTGTATTTGCTTTTAGTACAAAAAGAAAATACTGCTTTAAGTAAAATTGAACTTTTTGAAAACAAAGAAAAAATAATCTCATTACTCGAAAGATGGTGGAGAACGGGTGAAATCTACCTTGAAAAACCAGATATTACTGATGAAAGATCCAATGTAATCTATTACTTAAGTAAGGTTTTTCCTTCTGTTTTAGAAAAAAGTGACCAACAACTAAAAAGTTCTTGGATTGAAATGGGATTAAATCCTAGCAAAATCAAGAATCCAGATGTTTTTCCAAAAATTAATTTTGGAAGTTGGGTGGGTGGTGATAGAGATGGTCATCCTTTTGTGACACCAAATATCACACAAGAAACCTTAATATTACACAGACAAACAGCACTTTTCTTGCTAAAAACACAACTTTTGACGTTGGCCAGTCGCCTTTCGGTTTCTGCTATCAATAATCCAATTCCTTTTGTATTGACGCAAGCCATTGAAAGTAAATCAAAAATTTTGGGATTAGCAGGTCAAAATAGCATCAAAAGAAATCCTTACGAACCTTGGAGACAATACGTAAGTTTGATTTTGGTCCAATTAAAGAATACCGTTTCAGACAAAACTGCCGATTCACAGTCGTACTACAAATCAAGTATCACTCTTGAAGAAGATTTAAAATTCTTAAGAGAAGTTTTGGTAGATAATGGATTGAAAGGATTGGCAGATGATTTACTTTTCCCAATTGAAAGAGCAGTGAAATGCTTTGGTTTTCACTTGGCAAAATTAGATATTCGTCAAAACAGTACTTTCCACGATAGAGCTGTTTCTCAGATCCTAAAAACAAACGGAGAAGAAGATTTTGATTTTGAAAACTGGGAGGAAGAAAAAAGAGTCGCCTTTTTGAATAAAACGCTTCAAAGTCATTCTTTAATCACCGATGTAACCGTTTCGTATGGTCCAGAAGCCGACAATGTTTTGGATTGTTACAGAGTGGTACGCCAACACATCAGCCAATATGGCGCTGACGGAATTGGTTCCTTCATTGTAAGTATGACCAGAAGTTTGAGTGATTTATTAGTAGTGTATCTTTTAATGAGAGAAACGCAATTGCTCAACGCAAAAATCAGAGTGGTGCCCTTGTTAGAAACCATTGAAGATTTAGAAAATGGTCCTCAAATTTTGGAAGCCTTTTTACAAAACACCATCACCAAACAACGCGCTGCTTTTCTTGACAACAAGCAAGAAGTAATGTTAGGTTATAGTGATAGTAACAAAGATGGAGGAACCATTGCTAGTAAATGGAACCTTTATAAAGCTGAAAAAGCCCTCTCAGAAGTAGGTAGAAATAACGGAACGAGTATCTTCTTTTTCCATGGAACAGGGGGAACCATCAGCAGAGGTGGAGGAAAATACCACAGATTCTTAGAAAGTATGCCAAGCAATACTGTCAACGGAACCATTAAATTGACCGTTCAAGGGGAAACTATGGCCCAATTATTCGGGAACCCATTAACGGCGACGTACAACCTAAATGCTTTAGCGTCGGGTGTTGCAAAACAAACGTTGCAGAGCAAAGAAAACAAAGACGAAGCTACTTTCCCAATAGAAATCATGGAATTTTTATCTCAAAAATCTTGTGAACATTATAAAAATTTAATTGAAACTCCTGGTTTTATTGATTTTTATGGAAAAGTAACGTGTATCGATGTATTAGAAAAAAGTAAAATTGGATCTAGACCTGCCAGAAGAACAGGAACACGCACGCTTGCTGACTTAAGAGCCATTCCATGGGTATTTAGTTGGAACTTGTCTAGAATTACTATTACCGGTTGGTACGGATTAGGTGAAGCCTTGAAAACATTAAAAGAAGAAAGACCCCAAGATTTTAAAACATTCAAAAACAATGTTGAAAACTGGACCTTCCTAAAATTCTTATTGATTCAAACCGAAACCAACCTAATCCTTTCTAATCAAGAAATGATGAATTTGTATGCTGATTTGGATGAAAATGAAGATCAAAGAAAACTTTTCATGGATAAGATTCTAACGGACTACCACAACGGTTTCAGTATCATTGAAGAATTGTTTGACGAACCTGCTACCAAAAGAAGAAGCGGACAATACGATAACTTAGAGTGGAGAAATGAAAAACTACAAGTTTTACACAAATTACACCTAAAATATTTAACCCTATGGAGAAATAGTACGGATGAAAATAGTATTGAGAAAAATAAACTTTTGACAAAACTATTAAGTATCGTAAACTCTATCTCTAGTGGATTGAAAAATACAGGTTGATACCCTGCAATTAGAGAGCCTTATCGTTAAGGAACACTAAAAAAAATAGGTCTTTTTGAAGCGTTTAACTGCTTTAAAAAGACCTTTTTTTGTATTGCTTTTTCGGTTATTATACAAACAATGATGTTAATTTCTATTTAATTCCTTTAAGCCGTTGGAATTATGTTTTACTTTTGCCAATTCAAAAAAAGTTCAAAAAATTACGTTTATGCCAACATTTAGCAAACAACTTTCCATAAGATGGTCAGATCTTGATCCTAATTTTCACATGCGCCACAGTGCCTATTACGATTTTGGTGCGCAACACCGTATCGAAATTCTTGAAGAATTGGGACTAACACTTGGGGTGATGCAATCGCAACATATAGGTCCTGTATTGTTTAGAGAAGAATGTGTTTTTAAAAAAGAAATCCATTTAGCCGACACCATTATTTTATCTACTAAAATTGCCAAAATGAAACCCGACGCCTCTCGTTGGACCATCGAACATGAACTGCACAGAGACGATATTTTATGCGCCACAATCATTGTAGACGGCGCATGGATGGACACCAAATTAAGAAAGCTCGCCAGTCCAACACCACAAATCGTGATCGATTCCTTCAATGCTTTCCCAAAAACAACTAATTTTATTTCACTTTAAATCGTAGAAAGATGTTTACAATTGCTCAAATTAAAGAAGCGCATGCCAAAGTAAAAACAGGTGCCGATTTTCCGAAATACATTCAAGATTTAATTGATTTAGGAGTGATGGGTTACGAGACTTTTGTGGCCGACGGTCATGTAGAATATTTTGGTTCTAATGATTTTAGGGCTACCGCAACTGAAACGTATGCACTTTTAACTTTGGCTACCACGGTAAACAAGGAGCGATTCATTGAGTTTTTGGTACAGCACCAGGAAGGTCAAACCGATTATCTCACGTTTTGCGCTCAAGCAGCCCAATGCGGTATCGCCTGTTGGACCGTGAACATTATCGAAAAAACCTGTACTTATTTTGATAACAATCAGGAAAGTATTCTAATCGAGAAGCTCCCTATGTAATTGATCAATGCCTTGACTTTTACAGAAAGACAAGGAAGCGCACATAAAAAAAGGACTTACTTTTCGGGTAAGTCCTTTTTTGTTTATGATTCGTCTTCGGTAACGTGTGTTTTGCAATAGTTTCTCCATCGATCAATACAATCCTGAAAATCGTCAGGAATCTCCGTGTCAAAACGCATCATTTCGCCGGTAGTGGGATGCACAAAACCAAGTGTTTTGGCATGCAACGCTTGTCTAGGCAGGGCTTTGAAACAATTTTCGATAAACTGTTTGTATTTGGTAAAAGTCGTTCCTTTTAAGATCAAATGACCACCATAGCGTTCGTCGTTAAACAACGGATGCCCGATGTGTTTCATATGCGCTCTAATTTGATGCGTACGTCCAGTCTCCAAATTACATGAAATTAAGGTAACGTATCCAAAACGTTCCAAGACCTTATAATGGGTTATGGCAGGTTTTCCAATCTCTGGATCTGCAAAAACGGCCATTTGCATACGGTCTTTTAGGTGACGTGCTAAATTGCCTTCAATAGTCCCGCTTTCGGCAACCACATTGCCCCAAACCAAGGCCAAATATTCGCGTTCGGTAGTTTTAGCTTCAAATTGTTTGGCCAAATGCGTCATAGCAGCTTCAGTTTTGGCAATAACCAACAATCCCGAGGTATCTTTATCAATGCGATGCACCAAACCGGGACGCTCACTGCTATTCAAAGGCAAATTATCAAAATGATGCGCTAAAGCATTCACCAAAGTACCCGTATAATTTCCGTGTCCGGGATGTACCACCATTCCGGGGGCTTTGTTGACCAACAATAAAGCATCGTCTTCATACACAATGCGCAACGGTAGGTCTTCTGGCAGGATATGATTTTCAAAAGGGGGATGCGTCAACATGACCGTAATCACGTCAAGCGGCTTCACTTTGTAATTTGATTTTACTGGAATTTCATTTACAAAAATATTCCCTTCTGTAGCGGCATTCTGAATTTTATTTCGCGTAGCATTCGGAATCAAATTCATCAAATATTTATCAATTCGCAGTATGGCTTGCCCTTTGGGCACCTCAAATCGAAAATGTTCGAACAATTCGTCTTCTAAATCTAAGGGCTCGGTATTATTGTTCATTCTCTATTTTTTCTGATTCTAAAATTGGTGTTTGTAAACTATCATTGGCAATAACCTCTTCATAAGTCGCTTTTCCATCTCCTAAAACCAAATCAATTTTAGACGCTTTCAAAACACGGTCTCCCGCTTTTAGATTTCTACCTTTAAAACGGATTTCCAAAACCATATCTTTGGCCAAATTAGGAATATACGTTACCGTTCCTGCTTCTAACCCTAAGGCTTTCAGGGTGGGTACTACTTCGCGATATGTTTTTTCGATTAAATTAGGCAATTGTACCGAGGAAAAACCCGAGGCATTAATTTTGATATACACCTTACGCCCCACTTTTACTTTGGTTCCCGGCAAAGGATCTTGTTCTACTACACTAAATTTCGGAAAATCATTTCGGTACTCTACACTATCCAAGAGCTCGTAGTCTAAGTCCAATTCATCCAACCGCTCCTCTACCTGCTCCTCTGTCAATTTAGACAAATTGGGAACCGAAATCTCATGACCATGATCGGTAGTATATGTCAACCAATACATAAACAAATAAGCCATAAGCACTATAAAACCAATTGCCAACAGCAATTGACCTACAAAAACACGACTACCAAGATATTTGCGTAAACTCATAAATATTTTTTTAATAAGCCGCAAAGATAAAGGTATTTCGTTTCAAAAAAAATGATAATTTTGTTTAATAATCATTGGAGACCTTTGAAGCACGATCAGCGTAAGGAGCTATTTCCCGCTATCCGCTATATCTTTGCTTTTTTGAAAAAAAAAAGCAAAGGATGCCGCTACTATCGGGGCTAGGGCAATCGTTTTTACGATACGTTTGTACTTACAAAACAACTCCTCATTTTTTAAAACATTTAAATTCTTTACTTACAATAATGAAAAACATAGCAATCATCATGGGTGGTTATTCAAGCGAATACAAAATCTCCCTAATTAGCGGAAACGTAGTCTATCAAAACCTTGATACCACCAAATATATCGGATACAGAATTCACATTTTTAAAGAAAAATGGGTCTATGTAGACGCCAATGATGTTGAATTCCCAATAGACAAAAATGATTTCTCGACCACAGTTAACGGAACAAAAATTACCTTCGACTGCGTGTTCAACGCCATACACGGAACCCCAGGAGAAGACGGATTACTTCAAGCTTATTTTGAACTTATTGGCCTACCCCAAACCGCATGCGAGTATTATCAAGCGGCTTTAACCTTCAACAAAAGAGACCTTTTATCGGTGTTAAAACCGTACGGTATCAAAACGGCAACGTCCTATTACTTAAACAAAGGCGACCTAATAAACACTTCAGAAATCGTAAAAAAAGTAGGATTACCTTGTTTTGTTAAACCCAATAAAGCCGGTTCTAGTTTTGGCATCTCAAAAGTAAAAACCGACGCCGAATTACCAATCGCTATCGAAATTGCTTACAAAGAAGACAACGAAATCATCATCGAAAGTTTCTTAGATGGTACCGAAGTATCTGTTGGCGTGATTAATTACCAAGGAAAAATCACTGTTTTACCCATTACAGAAATCGTTTCTGAAAATGATTTCTTTGATTATGAAGCCAAATACGAAGGAAAATCACAAGAAATTACCCCTGCTCGTATTTCTGATGAAATGACTCAAAAAGTAGGCGACATTGCCAAACGTGCCTACGAAGTTTTGAAAATGAAAGGGTTCTCCCGTAGCGAATTCATCATTGTTGAT
>JBOFUD010000161.1:0-3675 GCA_051652385.1 Flavobacterium sp. | reverse complement strand
CTACAAAATGACTGTTTTGATAGGCTTGGGTAACGGTTTCTTGATCCTGATTTCCTTTCAAACTAATCATCGTTGCTAAAGTATTAGCAAGAATATACGCTTCTAAAATGGGGCGTTCGGCCCCTTCACCATACAACGCTAAGTTTACGGCATACCCTTTTTTAAACAAGGCCTCCACGAGTTGAATGGCATACAAGGGCTGCTTCCCTTTGGATAAGGTCCCCACAAAAACAAACCGAAGGGTTCCTTGTAGCACGATTTGCTGCAACGGTTGTTTTTCGATCTCCGAATACGAGGCGGTAAAAAAAGGGTGCATGTTTTTGGTGCTGCCCTCCCATTCGCCATAGGCCAAAACCTGCATGTTTCGCGTCAAAAAAGTATTGCTTAACAACCATTTTTGAAAGCGATAACTCCACGGTTGTTTGGCGTTAGGATCCCAATTTCCAGCATATTTCGCGGTTTTGGGTTTGTGTGGGAATACTAGTTGCACGAAACATCCCAACAACCCCATATTCCCCGGGCAACGCAAATGAATGTGATCGGCTTGGGACATGGCTTTATAGATTTGAAAAAGAACAGAAGGTACATTCAAAAAAGCATGCATTTGAGCAGCTACCCCATTTAGATGAATAGTAGGCACTTCCAAAAACCGAATGTTGGTATGTTGATACGTACTATCAACAGCCGTCCTTTCCATCGTTTGTAGGGGCGCTACAATAAGTACTTCCTCCACGTACTTCCCCCAAACATTCATTTCCCGCACATAAGGCGCATAGGCCAAGTACTGATGGCCGTGCTTTTTATGGATGACATGAGTGATGATGGCGAATTTCATTATTCTGTGTTTTTTTAGCGAAACAAATGATGACCTAACTGAAAACTCATTGAAGCAAATGAATTTTCGGAATAATTATGTGCAATTAGGATTGTTTTCAATAGTTACATTTTATTATTATTTACTTTCCAAAAGCCTCTAGTGCCGCCTATTCGTTCAATACATCCTTTTTGTTTTAAGAGTTCCAAATGTTTTAAGGCCGCAGATTCATTGATCTTTAGTTGTACGGCAAGGGCACGGCGACTTATTTTTGCATCTTGACTTATAATGGCCAAAACCTCCAACTGTCTTGGGGTCAAATGGTTTGTGGGAACACTCCCTAAACCACCTATTTGACCACCTATTTGACCACCTATTTGACCACCTATTTGACCACCTGAAACCATATAATCCCCTTCTTTTTCAGCTGTAAAAGTCATTCTCAAAAAATGTTGCGAAAAGACAAAACAGGATGTATCATAATTTTCTAAAATCCGAGGTACTCCAGAACCCAATTGTTCTACCATATCCAAATCTTTAAAAATTCGCATCAATTCTTTATTTCTAGGAATAGAAATTCCTTCAAAAAATTCATCTTGATTCAAGGTATCAGGCAAACCTCCTGCTGAAGTAATTTCAATTCGGTCGTCAAACAATTCAAATTTGGGAGGTACTTCATGGGTATAATCATTATGAATAATCGCATTAATAACTGCTTCGCGCAGAGCAATGGGGTGCCACAAACGATGGTTTTCTCTCTCCTTGTAAGTTATTTTTGATAGCGTTTTGTTTTCCAATTCCAGTTTATCCAAAACTTGTTTGGTGGCTTTTACTAAGGAACAATACCCATATTCATTGTTTTCGATTAAGTTAACGCGATTGAGTCCTTTGTATTTGGCAACTTTTATAGAAGTTCCGTTATGGTCTGCCAACAAATAGCCAACATAATTCAAAAAACCATCCTCATTGAGCAATTCTAAATTCTGGATAAATTTATCATTAAGTTTACTACCAGTGGCTTCATAATAAATTTTGAGTTGTTCAAAAGTCAAATCTTGCCGAATAGATTTAATTTTTCCAATAGAATTTCGTGTTCTTTTAGCAAAAAGTGTTTCAATTATTTTTTGGGACAAAGGTTCGGAAGCACTGCCAATACGAATAAAACACCCTCTTTCAGTCATTCCAAATTTTCTTAAAAAATAGGGTTTTTCAGAGCCACTTGCCACTACTATTTTTATAACATCAAGAGTATAGCTATTGTCAAGTACCACATCAAACAACCCCATACAAGAGGGAGAAATGTTGTTTTTAAGGCGATCTTTAATTTTTAATTGATCACTATCAGCATCCGAAACACCCACCTTTATTCCTTGATTATTGATGCCAATATAGAGAATACCTCCCTCTCTCGAATTCAAAAAAGCAACCACTTCTTTCTCCAGCGAATCGGTTAGTTGTTGTTTGTATTCTATGCGATTAGTTTCTGTCATTTACTCTTTATTTATGTACAAAAATAGCTTTGCTTAAAGTTCTTTCGGGGTACTAAAAATCAAACTCCCCCATCCCACAGCTCTTCCAAGCGCTTCCGTAAAGGCTTCTTTTCGTTGCGAAGTGGTAAAGGTATTACTCAATCGGATGAAAGTCAAAAGCAGGGTAATGGCATGCCATTTGAACCGATCTTTTACATCCGGATTTGGATTTTTTACCCGCCACACATACCAACCGTTGCGCACCACCATTTTGCCATACTGGTATTGATTCGGGCGACCGGAAGGATGATGAAAGTGCTGTAGTTGTACTTTTGTATTCATCACATTTTTTCCGAACTCTAAAGCCCTAATACTAAAATCAGCATCTTCGTACAAACCATACCCCTCAAAATAGGAAGAAAATCGGATATGATCCACCACATTTTTCCTGAATGCCATAGACATTCCGATCAACAAATCTACTTCATACGTTTTCCCATTCAAAGGAAATCCGCAAGTACGACCGTGTGAAAAAGGAGGCATTTTTCCGGGACTCAAATTAGATTGCAACCCCAAATAATTACGAGCTACATTGCGTTGTCCTTCTTTATAAACATAGTCCTCAAACACATAATACCGTTTCGAAGGATACTTTTTATCTGAGCCAACAGCTTTCCAATTGTTCTCATTAACAGCCACTCCTCCAACACCCGTTATAGTTGTATCGGATTGAAAAGTCTGCATCAATTGCTCAAAAAAGTCTTTCTCCAAAACCGTATCATCGTCCAAAAAACAAACGACTTCGCTATCAGCGGCTACTCGAGCGATCCCATAATTGCGTTGTCGGGTTAATCCCCTTTCGTGATCTGGAACCAAAAAATAGTGCAGCTTTTGAAAATGAGGTGCATTCAAAACAAGTGAGGTGGCATCATTAGTGGAACCGTCAATAATTAAAATTTCATCGGGATATACCGTTTGCTTCTGAACCGATTGCAATAATTGGAGTATCGGTTTGGGGCGTTGGTAGGTACAAATGATTAAACTAAATTTCATGTTGCTCTTTTAAAAGGTTAGCCCAAAAGTTACTCACCTTCCATTGTTGTTGAAAAGTAACAAAATAACGAAAAGGATTTTTAATAGATTGCAAGCGATAATATTTAAAGAAAAGTATGGTTTTATATCCTAAAATTTGCTCCCGGCTATCGTATTTTTGCTTTAGATACATAATAGTTGGCGAGGGTTTGGGCGGTATGGGTTCCTCTTTCCATTGCAAATCAGGCTTGGTTCGAAAACCTCCCATAGGCGCCTTTAAATGCGTGATTCCGGGTGTTGGAAAATAAACAATATCGACTCCTACGTTTCGCAATTGCAATCCAAAATCCGTGTCCTCTC
>JBOFUD010000160.1:0-5295 GCA_051652385.1 Flavobacterium sp. | reverse complement strand
AGTTCCAAAGACAGAAATACTATTTGGAATGCGCACCTATCTGCTTCAATGGAGTACGATTATTCTTCTATTGGATTTGGAGGAGGAGTAACCAAAGCGTTTAATGATAAAAATACTGAAGTGAGTCTTTCTGCGAGTGCATATTTAGACGCTTGGAAGCCTATTTACCCCAAAGAATTGCAAGATTACAAAGACAATGGCAATACTTTAAATGGTGGGATTTTCGACTACTTTAGCATAACGGGCAATACTAATTTTGCTCCCACACAATTTACTTTTTTTACAGATAAGAAAAGAAATTCCTACTCAGTATCCATCAGCTTATCGCAAATTATTTCCAAAAAATGGCAGGCATCTATTTTTTTAGATGTGCTACAGCAACAAGGTTTGTTGTCTACGCCTTATCAAAGGGTGTACTTTAAAGATGTAGCCGCGTCATTTATCAATGATTTTCAATTGGCCAATGATGTTGAACGCCTACCGGATTCTCGTTTTAAGCTGCCAATAGGAGTGCGACTGCATTACTACCTCAACGAGCGCTTCGTGTTGCGAACCTACTATCGATTTTATTCGGATAATTGGGGTATTCAATCACATACGGCTTCTATTGAAATTCCAATAAAAATTACCGATCGATTTACCGTGTTTCCGATGTATCGCTATTATACCCAAACCGCATCGGATTATTTTGCATCCATCAATTCTCATTTATCAACCGAAAGATATTACACCTCAGATTATGATTTATCAGCTTTTGAAGCCAATCAATATGGGTTTGGTATCAATTATACTGATATATTTACTGGATCTAAAATCTGGAAATTTGGTTTAAAAAATATTGATTTTAGGTATAATCACTACAATCGAAGTGACGGTTTAAACGCAAATATCGCTACAATTGGATTTAAATTTATAATGGAATAAAATGAAAATTTTAATTGTTGAAGACGAAGTTGGAATTGCTAATTTTCTTAGGCAAGGATTGGAAGAAGAAGGCTATAGCGTATTTGTAGCCCATGATGGCGAAACAGGTTTAGCTATGGCATTACAACAAAAAGTAAATCTAATTTTATTGGATTGGATGTTGCCAAAAATGCACGGAATAGATTTGTGTAAAGCTATTCGCAAGGCAAAAATACCAACACCTATTTTGTTTTTGACCGCCAAAGATACCGTTCAGGAAACTATAGAAGGCTTGAAAGCAGGCGCCAATGATTTTATAAAAAAGCCCTTTAGTTTTGATGAATTAATCGAACGCATTAAAATTCATTTCAGAACCAACGCTACCAATGACGTAATGGTTTTGGGCCCTATTGAAATTGATACCGCTAAACATCAAGTTTTATTAAACAATCAAGAAATAAATCTTACCCAACGCGAGTACGAATTATTAGTTTACTTGGTTAAAAACAAAGGAAAAGTATGTAATCGAACTCAAATTATTGAAGATGTTTGGGATATTCATTTTGAATACGATACTGGAGTTATTGATGTGTTTATGAATGCTATTCGCAAAAAACTTAATCTCAGTAAAGAGGAAGATCTCATTAAAACTATTCGAGGAGTAGGCTATATTGCTAACGATTAATAATATTTATGTTACAATTTTCGTACAAAGACAGAATTGCTTTTAACTATATTTTAAGTACTGCGCTTTTAATTTCTGTTGTTTTTTTTGTAATTTATCAAAGTATGGATTTCAGTGTCAATGCGCACATTAATGAAGACATTCAAACTGAGGTTGAAAAACATTTGGACGAAATAGAAATTGATCGGAACAACTCTTATTTAATTCAAGTGGATCAATGGAGGGCGAGGGAGCATAACACGGTTGCTGTAAATCCTGTTTTTGTTCAATTTTTTGATAGCAAGAATCAATTAATTGATAAGTCTCCAAATTTGAAAGGATTGCAATTGAAAATGTATAGCAAGTTTTTTGATAATAAATTTATTGATACTTATCTCAATAAAGCGCCCATTCGTCAAATTCAAGTGCCACTTTTTGACAATCATAAAATAGTTGGACACCTATTTGTAGCCATGTCTCTAGATGATGCGCAAATGATTCTACGAAATTTAAGAAACACACTCGCCGTGACCTTTCCATTGATACTTCTCTTGCTTTTCTTTAGTGCAAGATTAATCGCAGGTCGAAGTATAAAACCTGTGACAGCAATAACCGAAACCTCAAGCAGTATTACAAAAGATAACCTCAAAGGGCGAATTTTGCTGCCGCAGAATAGGGACGAATTGTATACTCTTTCTAAAACGATTAATGATTTATTAGACCGAATAGAAAATGCTGTTGAGCGCGAAAAACAGTTCACATCAGATGCTTCGCATGAATTAAGAACACCATTAACAGTTTTGAAAGGCACGTTGGAAGTCTTAATTCGAAAACCAAGAACACAAGCTGAGTATGAAGAAAAAATTTCATTCGGCATTAAGGAGGTCAATCGATTGAATAATTTGGTAGATCAATTATTATTGTTGGCTCGTTTCGAAAATCAAAAACAACAGCTTAAAATTGAAAAAGTATATCTAAATGCTTTGATTCTTGATACATTGACCCTCTACTCTGAAAAAATAAAAGAAAAAAAAATAGCTATTGTTGCGCCTTTTACCTCAGATTTTTACATCGAATCTGATCATTACTTGGTGGCCATTATCATCGGTAATATTATTAGTAATGCGATTAAATATTCTTCAGAAAATGCTATCATCTCAATAGATTTAAGTACAACAGATGCTAGGACTTCCTGTACGATTGTGGATCACGGAATTGGAATAGCCAAAAATGATTTGAACAGAATATACAACCCTTTTTATAGGGCAGATGCCAGCAATCATCCGCACATTAAAGGTTCTGGACTAGGACTCTCTATAGTAAAGCGAATTTCAGAATTACTTGCGTCGGAGGTGATCATTAAAAGCGAAGCTGGTGTAGGGACAGAAGTTGTCATACGTTTTTAATCTCGTTCTTTTAAGGCGTTCTTAAGATTTTTAGGCTTTTTTCTGCCTATTTTCGTAATCGAATTATTAGTAATAGTTAATTGAATCCTTCATGCATTTTTTATGAACTTAAAAAAAACAATAGTTTTTTTATTTAGTATTCTTTTTGTGAACTCCAACACAGAGGTTAGGCAGTTATTCAAAATTCCAATATTTGTAGAACATTACCTAGAACATCAAAATCATCATGAAGAAAACGTTTTTTCGTTTGTTGATTTTACAATAAGTCATTATGGTACAAGAAAAAAACATAGGGACACAGATGAACATGATGAGCATGAAAACGTGCCCTTTAAAAGTCAAAGTAACAGCTCAGATACCCTTCTAGCTTTTGAGAAATTTAATTCTTTTATTACAGTAGGTAAGCTCAATTATAAAGCTGTAAAAGAAGTATTTACAATTTATAAAGTTGGCTATATTTCCAATGTTTTTAACACAATTTGGCAGCCGCCTAAACTTGTTTGAAAATTATCTTAATTCCTAATTATCTTTTTGATGGTTAGTAAATTGCGAGTTATTGGGTTTCTAATAATTCTATTGTATAACTTTACTGTATAAACATGCTGAATAAAATCATAGCATTTTCTATCAATAACAAGCTCATTGTATTATTGTTTACTCTGAGTGTCTTTGGTTTCGGATTGTTTTCTGTATTCCAAATATCCATTGGGGCTGTTCCTGATGTTACCAACAACCAAGTGCAAGTCATTACAACTTCGCGCAACCTTTCTACGCAGGATATTGAGCAATTCATCACCTATCCTGTGGAGATTGAAATGGCCAATTTGCCGGGTGTAAAAGAGATTCGCTCTATTTCAAAATTTGGATTATCCGTTGTTACTATTGTATTCGACGATGATTTGGGGACCTATTTGCCTCGTCAATTAATCGCCGAAAAAATAAAATCGGCCACCGAAAAAATCCCTCAAGGTTTTGGTACTCCCGAAATGGGACCAATAACAACCGGATTGGGCGAAATTTATCAATACACACTAGAAGTTCAACCTCAATTTAAAAACAATTATTCTGTAACCGACCTAAGAACCATTCAGGATTGGATCGTTAAACGACAATTGTCTGGTATCAATGGCGTGGTCGAAATTAATACGTGGGGAGGTTATTTAAAACAATACGAAATCAGCATACGCCCATCAGAACTCAAAGCAATGGGAATCAGTATGACCGAAGTTTTTACCGCATTGGAAAAAAACAATAGTATTGCTGGTGGTGCCTACATCGAAAAAACCAATCAAAGTTATTTTATACGTGGTGAAGGTAAGGTGAATACCATTCAGGATATTGAAAATATTGTGGTCAAAAATACCAATGGCCTTCCTGTTTTGATTAAAAATATTGCCAAAGTAAAATTTGGTCACGCCAATCGTTTTGGTGCGATTACCGGAAATGGAGAAGGAGAGAAGGTGCTCGGTCAAGTCATGATGCTCAAAGGAGGTAACTCAAAACAAGTAATTAATGACGTTAAAGATAGAGTTGCCAAAATTCAAAAATCATTGCCGGAAGGCGTTTACATTAATGGCTTTTTGGAACGAAGTGAATTGGTTGGAAAAACCACCCTTACAGTAGCCGAGAATTTAATTTTGGGGTGTCTGATTGTAATTTTTGTGGTGGTTTTACTACTCGGAAATTGGCGTTCTGGATTGGTCGTTGCTTCTGTCATTCCGTTGTGTTTACTTTTTGCCATTTCATTTATGAATATTTTCGGAATCGATGCCAATTTAATGAGTTTAGGTGCGATTGATTTTGGAATTATTATTGATGGAGCCGTTATTATTGTTGAATTTATTGCTTTTCAAATAGCACAAAGTTCCAGTCATTTGATGGGACTAAATAAAGATGATAGGCAAATAGAAATTGACCAAATCACCTATAAAAGTGCTTCTAAAATGATGAATTCGGCCATTTTTGGACAATTAATCATTCTGATCGTTTTTATTCCCATTTTGTCTTTATCGAGTATTGAAGGGAAAATGTTCAAACCCATGGCCATGACCTTTAGCTTTGCTTTGTTGGGCGCCATGATTTTCTGTTTTACCTACGTACCTGTTGCGGCCTCGATGTTTTTGAAACCTACAGTGCCCAATCCAAATTCTATTTCGGAAAAGTTAATTCGTATGTTAAATTCGTGGTACCTGCCCGTAATTACTTGGGCTTTGCAAAACACCAAAAAAGTGTTGTATGGTGCCGTAGCCTTATTGGTATTTGCTGTTGGAGTATTTGGCACCATGGGAGGAGAGTTTATCCCGACTTTAGACGAGGGTGATT
>JBOFUD010000159.1:0-2124 GCA_051652385.1 Flavobacterium sp. | reverse complement strand
TAAGTCTGCCATAACTACTTGATTTTGAGTCATAAATATAATGATTTTAAAAAGAAAAGGGCTGTCGAAATGACAGCCCTTTGAAACATTGTTATGAAATTAACTAAAACTTATAGTTTAAAGATAAATTAAACATAGTACCTAATTGACTAAAATGGTATCCATCATACGTCATTTGAGAATAACGACCATTAAAAGTAATCAAGTTGAATTGTGTTTTTGTTTGCGCAGGATCATTTAAAATAGCTTGTCCGGCAGCATTTTCTGCTTTAAATTTCCATTCTGGTAATACATTCAGCAAGTTGTTTACGTTTAATGCCAAAGTTAATTTGTCTGTAGCATTGAAATTAATTCCTAAATCAGTTACGATTTTTGGAGTAAATTCAGTTCTTAAATCATTGCTCATACCGTCTTGTTTAAAGGTAGTTTTTCCAAAATAGGTGTTGTTTAGTGAGAAACCAAATTTTCCTATTTCATAATTGGCTCCTAAAATCCATTTGGTATCTGGTCTTGATGTGAATGTTAAGGCGTCTAAAATAGGACCAAAGGAGTTGTTTCTCACATCAGAAATTCTTTCATTCTGGAATGTGATATTTCCGGATAAATTGAATCCTAATTTTCCAGATCCTACTTCAAGATTGTTGTAATTGGCTACTACATCTAATCCAGTAGTTCTTGAATCGAAGGAATTTGAAAACCAAGCTACATTTGATTTAACACCGTTAATAATTTTGTCTTGTCTGTCTCCTAGAACAATTCTGTCTTCTACCTTAATATTGTAATAATCGATAGTAAAGTTGAAATTTTTAAAAGGTTTCGCGCCTACACCAACCGTTATATTGGTTGATTTTTCAGCATCCAAAGATGGAATGCCTAAAACACGCGCTTGTGGAGATACGTTGTTGATGATACCACTTACTTGAATTCCTTGACCAGCTACAAATGAATATTGTGCTTTTTGAGTGTAGATTTGGTGCAAAGTTGGCGCTCTAAATCCAGTAGAAACCGATCCTCTTAAAGTAACTTTGTCTTCTAGGAATTTGTAACGTGTGCTAAATTTCCAGATCGTTGCGCCACCAAAGTCGCTATATTCTTCATGACGTAACGTTCCGTTTAATAAAAAATTCTCTGTAACATCGTATGCAATATCAGCATAGAAACCTAAATTATAACGGTTCCATTTTCCTGAATTTTCTGGTCTGTTTCCTGCAAAGGAGTCAGCTCCTAAACCGTCCCAAGAAGCCTTGTCTCCCTCAATAACCTCAAAGTTTTCGGTTCTAAATTCTGTACCAAAACCAACACTTACTTGATCTGAAATGTTTTTTGAAATATCAATATTACCTACAATATGGTTGAATTTTGTTCCTCCTGGTTTAAAACTAATTGGAGAATTTTCTTTGTAAATATTATTACCATTTGCATCCTTCAAATCAGATCTGTTTTGTGAGTTGGTAACAGAGTATACTTGGCTATTTCCACCTACAGTTATACTTCCGTCTGTATTCCAGCCATTGGTCTGATTTTTGAATCCTAAAGTGGCGTTGTAATCATTCAAATCACCTGTGAAAGTTGGTACATAGCCCTGATATGAAGGATTTGCATCATTTCCGTTTCCGAAAAAATCATTTAAATATGGATTAGTCGGATCAAGAGTTCTCCAATACGGAGTTCTGTAATTGGCAAACGAGTTTACTTTTTTGTACACATAAGCAGCGTTGTAATATAATTGTGTATTGTCGCTCAAGTCTTTTCCTCCGTTTACTAAAAATTTTGCCGCTACAGTCTCTGGCGATCCATTGATATTTCCAGCATCTGGTCGTTTTGCTAAGAAAGCTTGAACATCGCTTAGCTTGGCTCCAAAGTCACCTGCTTCTCCTGCTGCATCTACAGTGCCTGGTCGATTGGCTAGATTCACTTTTGAAAAGTCAAGGGTGTAGTTTAAAAAGCCTTTTTCTCCAACAGTTGTTCCTTTATTAATGCTAATGCCTAGCATTTCTCCATCTCCTTCAGCAGTAATTCCACTTCTAACGGTAACCGATCCCACGTTGTTATTTTTCTTAAGGATAATGTTCATAACACCTGCAATCGCATCTGAACCGTATTGAGCCGAGGCTCCATCACGTA
>JBOFUD010000158.1:0-17193 GCA_051652385.1 Flavobacterium sp. | reverse complement strand
CCCAATAATTGGGCTGCAAACGTTTGTAATTTTTTTCCAAAAACAATGGCATAAGACCCACCGGCTTTTATAAACTCCATTTTCTGAGGAGTAAAAGCCTTCGAAATATCAATTAATTCAAGGTCGCCGTTGTATAATTTCTTTTTCTTGGTATTGATAGTAAGCACCGTCCCTGTAGCCACAGAATAAGCTTGCTCCAAAATAACATCACCATTTAAATCGCGCAATGGTTTCCCCTCAGCATCTAGTTTTTTAACCCAGTTTTTTAGATCGATACCAATACCACCCGTTACATCTACCGTGGTCAGGAAAATTGGAGAAATTCCGTTTGTACCTCCAACAATCGGAGCAAAATTTACAAAGGGAACGTAAGGACTTGCTTGTTTACCCGCCCAAAGTGCCACATTATTTACTCCAGACATTCTTGATGAACCTACTCCCATCGTACCTTTTTCGGCAATTAACATCACACTTTTATCTGGATGCTGTGCTTGCAAGGCTTTAATTTCGGCTTGTGCTTCCGTAGATATCATGCATTTACCATGAAGTTCACGATCTGATCTTGAATGCGCTTGATTTCCTGGAGAAAGCAAATCAGTAGAGATATCACCTTCACCAGCAATGTAGGTCACTACTTTAATTTCCTCTGCTACCTCCGGCAACTTGGTAAAGAACTCTGCCTGAGCATAACTTTTAATAATTTCGATTGCAATTTTATTGCCTTTTTCATACCCTTCTTTTAGTCGAGCCATATCAGCATCGTAAAGGTACACTTGTGTTTTCAAAACATCAGCAGCCGCTGTCGCAATTTCAACATCCTCACCTAAGGCCAAATCGAGCAACACCTCCATTGAAGGACCACCTTTCATGTGTGACAACAATTCAAATGCAAAGGCCACGGAAATTTCTTTAACACTGCTATTTCCAAGAATAATTTCTTTTAAAAATTTTGCTTTTTCAATGGCAGCAGGAGTCGTTCCGGGAATTGTGTTATAAATAAAAAAATGCAAAGAGGCTTCACGATTAGCGTTGACAGGATCTTTGATTTGTGTAATAATTTCAGCTAACAATTCGGCGCCATCAATAGGCTTGGGGTGCAGTCCCTGCAATTTTCGTTCTTCGATTTCTATAAGGTAATCGGTATAAGTATTCATAATTGAAATTTTACAAAGTTAATGGCTCGCAGTAGCAATAATTTCATCACAAAAAAGCCATATGAATAAGTGATTAATTTTGAAAGCAAAGCTAGGAATTAAAGACGAAACTTAAAAAAAATTTAATAGAAGTATCTTTTTTGATCATTATTATTAACAAAAACTCATAATCGCTACATTTTATTAGTAAAACAACATTTTTTTACTAAAATTTTACCTATTCATTATTTAAAGAAGCTAATTTTAAGAATATCTAAAAACGTAAGGCATAAAAAAAAGGTCCTTAGCCAGTAATATAGCAAAGAACCTTTCTAAATAAGAAAACTATAACGTTATAAAAGCGTATCGATGATCATTTCTTCTGAAATTCCCTCAGCATCGGCTTTGTAATTTTTTATAATCCGATGGCGTAATATACCAACTGCAACAGCTTTGACATCCTCAATGTCTGGAGAAAATTTTCCGTTAAAAGCAGCATTAGCCTTGGCGGCAATAATCAAATTTTGTGACGCTCGTGGTCCTGCTCCCCAATCTAAATAATTCTTAACATAATCAGTAGCCAAAGGATTATTTGGCCTTGTTTTGCTGACCAAAGTCACGGCATATTCAATTACATTATCAGTCACAGGAATACGGCGAATCAACTGTTGGTATTCGATAATCTCTTCAGCTGTAAACAAAGGACTCACCACTAACTTGCCATCAGAGGTCGTGTTTTTTACGACTTGAACTTCTTCCTGAAAAGTAGGATAATCCAATTTGACCGCAAACATAAAACGATCCAACTGTGCTTCAGGCAAAGGATAGGTCCCTTCTTGCTCAATAGGATTTTGAGTAGCCAAAACAAAATAAGGTAAATCTAATTGATAGTTATGTCCTGCAATCGTTACCGTTCGCTCTTGCATGGCTTCCAACAAAGCGGCTTGTGTTTTCGGGGGTGTTCTATTAATTTCATCTGCCAGAATAATATTTGAAAAAACAGGCCCTTTGATAAACTTAAATTGGCGATTTTCATCTAAAATTTCGCTTCCTAAAATATCAGAAGGCATCAAATCGGGCGTGAATTGAATTCTTTTAAAATCCAACCCTAAAGCTTGAGCCAAAGTATTTACCATCAATGTCTTTGCCAAACCTGGAACACCTACCAACAAGGCATGACCTCCTGAAAAAATCGAGAGAACTATTTGGTCAATTACAGCATCTTGACCAACAATGATTTTGGCAATTTCTGATTTAAGTTGGTTTCGCTTTTGAACTAAAGCAAGAATGGCATTGACATCAGACATAGAATGTAGTTTAATTAAAAAAGAGCTAGGTTTATGAAATCATAAAACTAACTCTTTTTATTTATTTTATAAAAATTATTTTTTCAACCAATTGTTAGTGAAAACGCAATCGCGGTATTCGCCATTCACTTTTATATAAGTCTCTTTAATTTTCTCATCAAACCATTTTCCAACTGCTTTAATTTGCTTTTCTTTTAAGGCCAACTCTTTAATTTTTATGTAGTCCTTAGAATAATCAGCCGTATGCTCGTCAATTCTATTAGTAACGGTTATTATTTTGAAGGTTTTCTTGCCTTGCTCTTCCTCCATGAATGGCTCAGATATCGCTTGATTTTTCAAATTAGATACTCTGCTGTACAAACTGGGGTCCATTTTGGTTAATTCAAATCGAGTATCTTGTGTTTTTGGATTGATTAAGGCACCACCATTAGCTCTCGTTTCCTTTTCGTCAGAAGCCGTTCTTGCAGCCTCAGCAAAAGTAATTTCTTTATCTAAAATACGCTTTCTAAGCAATTCTATTTTATCTTTAGCTTCTCTGATAGAGGTTTCGGTAACGGTTGGAGTCAGCAGAATGTGGCGTAATTCTAATTCTTGCCCTTTAATTTTTTCAACCAAAATAATGTGAAAACCAAAATCAGTTTCAAATGGCTCAGAAATTTCACCTTCAGCTAATTTAAAGGCCACTTCTTTAAATTCTTTTACAAAAGGAGTTTTTCTATTCATTTTATAATAACCACCTGTCGCACGCGATCCGGGATCTTGAGTGTATAGAACTGCTTTTGTAGAAAAACTAGCACCGCCTTCTACTTCTTTTTTGAAGCCTTTCAAACGATCAATAACTTTTTGCTTATCGTCTTGTGTAACCACGGGAGCAACAACAATTTGAGCCACCTCCATCTCGGCACCAAAAAAGGGTAAATCTGCTTTTGGGATTGCTTTAAAATAATTTCTTACTTCTTCAGGCGTAATTTCAACGCCATCCACTATTTTTTTACCCATTTCACTACTTAACTTTTGCTCTTTTAAAACATCAAAAAAAGTAGACCTTAAATCTTCCTCAGATCCTTTTTTGTACATGGCAATCACTTTATCCATCGAACCCAGGTTTTCTACCATGTAATTCAGACGTTCTTCCATCATCCCTTTGATCTCTGAATCAGATACCACAACACTATCCTGAATGGCTTGATGTGCATACAATTTATCCTCCAACAACTTTCCTAGCATCTGACATCTTGAAACGCCTGATACAGAACCTCCACCAGCGGTTATTTCTAAAAATGACTTGTCAATATCGGAATCCAGTACGATGTAATCTCCAACTGTTGCAATAACTCCATCCACTTTTTGACGCTTTGATGGACTTTGCTTAACGGTCTCCGTTGGTTTTTCTTGTATCACTTCCTGCGCAGATACAGTAGAAGACAAAATTAATAATAAGCCTAAAGCAAGTGTAAAATTGTATTTTAAAAACTTCATCGAAAAAAGGTTAGATTTTTAGGTACTATATATTTAATAAATTACAAAATCCTTTTAGACAGAATATTTCACGAGGTAAAAACCAGCATAGCTCACCAATACGATCGAAAAAGTCTTTTGTGAAAAGACAAGTAAATTGCGAACAAAAATAACAATTCAAAGATATAATACAACTATAGCAACTAGTATTAACATAAAATTATTATGATATTTGATGCACTAAAATAGAACTTCCCCTGTTTTGCAGTAGAAATAGTCTTGCATTTTTTTAAATCGCATTTTTAAATAGTATTTTTGCAAACTATTTATAATACATATGAGTTTTTTAAAAGAAATACAACGCAGAAGAACTTTTGGCATCATTTCGCATCCAGATGCTGGAAAAACAACGCTAACCGAAAAATTATTGCTTTTTGGTGGGGCTATTCAAGAGGCTGGTGCCGTGAAAAACAACAAAATCAAAAAAGGAGCTACCAGTGACTTTATGGAAATTGAACGTCAAAGGGGAATTTCAGTTTCTACGTCAGTTTTAGCCTTCAATTATAAAGACAAAAAAATCAACATTCTAGATACACCCGGCCACAAGGATTTTGCCGAAGACACCTTCCGAACTTTAACAGCGGTAGACAGTGTAATTGTGGTGATTGATGTAGCTAAAGGAGTCGAGGAACAAACTGAAAAATTGGTTGCGGTTTGTAGAATGCGAAACATTCCTATGATTGTTTTCATCAACAAGTTGGATCGTGAAGGTAAAGATGCTTTTGATTTGATGGATGAAGTTGAGCAAAAACTAGGCCTTACCGTAACTCCTTTGAGTTTCCCAATTGGAATGGGCTATGATTTTCAAGGAATTTACAACTTGTGGGAACAAAACATAAATATTTTTAGTGGCGATAGTAGAAAAAACATCGAAGAAACGATCGCTTTTTCGGATGTTCAAAATCCTGAATTAGAAAAAATAATAGGACAAAAACCCGCTGATAGATTACGAGAGGAACTAGAATTGATTGATGAAGTCTATCCTAAATTTGACCGTCAAGATTACTTAGACGGAAAATTACAACCCGTATTTTTCGGATCGGCCTTGAATAATTTTGGCGTTCGAGAATTATTGGATTGTTTTGTTGCCATTGCGCCATCTCCAAGAGCAAAAGAGTCAGAAACTAGGCTAGTCGATCCGAAAGAAGAAAAAATGGCTGGTTTTGTATTTAAAATACACGCCAACATGGATCCGAAACACCGAGATCGTTTGGCATTTATAAAAATTGTTTCTGGAACTTTCGAGAGAAATAAACCTTATTACCATGTCCGCCAAAAGAAAAATTTAAAATTTTCGAGTCCAAATGCTTTTTTTGCTGAGAAAAAAGAAATCGTTGATATCTCGTATCCCGGAGACATTGTAGGCTTGCATGATACTGGAAATTTCAAAATTGGAGATACACTTACAGAGGGTGAAGTAATGAGTTTCAAAGGAATTCCGAGTTTTTCTCCGGAACACTTTAGATACATTAATAATGCTGACCCCTTAAAAGCAAAACAACTCGATAAAGGAGTGGATCAATTAATGGACGAGGGAGTCGCTCAGTTGTTTACCCTCGAAATGAATAATCGTAAAATCATTGGAACCGTTGGTGCGCTTCAATATGAAGTGATACAATATCGATTAGAACATGAATATGGTGCAAAATGTACCTATGAAAACTTCCCAGTTCACAAAGCGTGTTGGGTAAAACCAGACGATGCTAAAAACGAAGAGTTCAAAGAATTTAAACGTATCAAACAGAAATTTTTAGCCAAAGACAAATACAATCAGTTGGTTTTCTTGGCCGATTCTGACTTTACCATTCAAATGACTCAAAGCAAATATCCGAGTGTAAAATTATTTTTCACTTCTGAATTTGAATAAAAAAAACAAAAGCCATCTTTAGTAAAGTTGGCTTTTGTTTTGATACGAATTAAAAACAAAAAAAGACTTCAAAATGAAGTCTTTTTTTTTGTTTTAAGCTTGTCCTGTTGGACCAAAATTCAATGGAATTGGAGCTTGTTCCGTGTCTTTAATTTCGCCATTAGCTATTTCAAAACGGTGTACATTATCTGCCAATGCTTTGATTAATCTTTTAGCATGCTGTGGCGTTAGAACAATTCTAGACTTCACTTTTGCTTTTGGCAAACCTGGCATAATACTCACAAAATCCAAAACAAACTCTGAAGAAGAATGATTTATGATCGCTAAATTGGAATAAATTCCTTCGGCAACACTTTCGTCTAATTCAATATTAATTTGCTCTTGTTGTTCTTTCATCTTATAAAAAATTTAAAAATTGAAAGATTTAATGATTTAAAAATCTAAAGACTGCCAAGACAATCTTTAAATTTTTAAATCTTTCAATCTCTAAATTAATTAGTATATGTACTCTTCTTTATTTGCCATCATATCATTGTAGTCGTCTTTTGAACCTACAATGGTGTTGTCATACTCTCTCATACCGGTACCTGCAGGAATTCTATGACCTACAATTACATTTTCTTTCAATCCTTCTAAGTAATCAATCTTACCTGCTACAGCAGCCTCGTTTAATACTTTTGTTGTTTCCTGGAAAGAAGCAGCAGAAATGAATGATTTTGTTTGTAATGAGGCTCTAGTAATCCCTTGTAAAACTGGAGTAGCAGTTGCTGTAATAACATCACGCGCTACCACCAAGTTTTTATCAGTACGTTTCAATAAAGAGTTTTCGTCACGAAGGTCACGAGGCGTAACAATCTGACCTGGTTTCAATACTGCAGAATCTCCAGCATCTTCCACCACTTTCATACCGTAAAGATTATCGTTTTGAACAATAAAATCTTTAGTATGAATCAATTGATCTTCCAAGAACAAGGTATCTCCTGGATCTTGAACTCTTACTTTACGCATCATTTGACGGATCACAACCTCAAAGTGTTTGTCATTGATTTTTACCCCTTGTAAACGGTAAACCTCTTGAATTTCATTCACTAAGTACTGTTGTACTGCCGCTGGACCTTGAATTCTCAAGATATCGTCTGGAGTAATAGCACCATCAGACAATGGCACCCCTGCTCTAACGAAGTCATTCTCTTGAACCAGAATTTGGCTTGATAATTTCACCAAGTATTTTCTAACATCACCAAATTTAGATTCGATAATGATCTCACGGTTCCCTCTCTTGATTTTTCCAAAAGAAACTACCCCGTCAATTTCAGAAACTACCGCTGGATTCGATGGATTACGAGCTTCTAACAACTCTGTAATTCTTGGTAAACCTCCAGTAATATCTCCAGATTTTGAAGAACGACGTGGGATTTTTACCAATACTTTACCAGCTTTAATTTTCTCACCATTCTCTACCATTAAGTGGGCACCTACTGGTAAATTATAAGAACGAATCAACTCGCCATCTTTACCGTAAACCAATAAAGTTGGAATTAATTTTTTGTTTCTTGACTCAGAAATTACTTTTTCTTGGAAACCAGTTTGCTCATCAATTTCAACCATAAACGATTGTCCTTGCTCTAAATCTTCATAAGCAATTTTACCAGTAAATTCAGAAACAATAACTCCATTATATGGATCCCATTTACAGATCACCTCGTCTTTAGCCACAGATTGACCATCTGTTACATAAATACTTGAACCGTAAGGAATATTGTTGGTACTTAATAAAATACCTGTTTTTTCGTCAATTAATTTTAACTCCGTAGAACGAGACACAACGATGTCAACCGCATTTCCTTCGTTATCTTCTCCCTTGACGGTTTTTAAATCTTCGATTTCAAGTTTACCGGCAAAACGAGCGATAATACTTGATTCTTCAGAAATACCACCCGCAACCCCACCAACGTGGAAAGTACGAAGTGTTAACTGTGTACCTGGTTCCCCAATAGATTGAGCTGCAATTACACCAACTGCCTCCCCTTTTTGAGTCATTTTACCTGTAGCTAAGTTTCTACCGTAACATTTGGCACAAATACCTTTCAAAGCTTCACAAGTTAATGGAGAACGAACTTCTACTCTTTCTACTGGAGAGGCTTCGATCGCTTTCATGATCACCTCAGTAATTTGTTGTCCCGAACTTACTAAAACTTCAGAAGTTAAAGGATTAATTACATCTTGTAACGCTACACGTCCTAAGATTCTTTCTCCTAAAGATTCAACAATTTCCTCATTTTTCTTCAATGCTGAAACTTCAACACCTCTTAAAGTACCACAATCTTCAATATTAACAATTACATCTTGAGATACATCATGCAATCTACGCGTTAAATAACCAGCATCCGCTGTTTTTAACGCCGTATCCGCAAGACCTTTACGAGCACCGTGAGTAGAAATGAAGTACTCCAGAATCGATAGCCCTTCTTTAAAGTTAGAAAGAATTGGATTCTCGATAATTTCTCCACCACCAGCAGTAGATTTTTTAGGCTTAGCCATCAAACCACGCATACCGGTTAACTGACGAATTTGTTCCTTAGAACCCCTCGCCCCAGAGTCAAGCATCATATACACCGAGTTGAAACCTTGTTGGTCTTCTCTAATGTTTTTCATTGCTAATTCGGTCAATTGAGCATTGGCAGAAGTCCAAACATCAATAACTTGGTTGTAACGCTCGTTATTGGTAATAAGACCCATGTTGTAGTTGGCAGAAATGCCTTCTACTTGCTCTCTTGCATCAGCAATTAATTTAGGTTTTTGGTCTGGAATTCTAATATCACCCAAGGAGAAAGATAATCCCCCTTTGAAAGCGAATTTATACCCCATATTTTTCATATTATCCAAGAAAGCCGCTGTTTCAGGTACATTGGTCGAACTCAAAACGTGACCAATAATATCTCTTAAGTTTTTCTTGGTTAATACATCATTGATATATCCAGCTGCTTCCGGTACTACTTCATTAAATAATACACGTCCAGCAGTAGTTTGAATGATTTGGTATACTAATTCACCCGCTTCATTGAAATCTTTTGCTCTAATTCTAACTCTAGCATTCAATTCTAATCTACCTTCATTCAAAGCGATATTCACTTCTTCAGCAGAATAGAATGTTAAATCTTGACCTAAAATAGTCATTTCAGGAGTTGTCAAACGCTCTTTGGTCATATAATACAGACCCAAAACCATATCCTGAGAAGGTACTGTAATTGGAGCACCATTGGCAGGGTTAAGAATATTGTGAGACGCCAACATCAACAATTGAGCTTCCAAAATTGCTTCTGGTCCAAGAGGCAAGTGAACTGCCATTTGATCCCCATCAAAATCCGCATTAAATGCCGTACATACTAATGGGTGCAATTGGATCGCTTTTCCTTCAATCAATTTGGGTTGAAAGGCTTGAATACCTAAACGGTGCAAAGTAGGAGCACGATTCAGTAATACTGGATGTCCTTTAATTACATTTTCAAGAATATCCCAAACTACTGGCTCTTTTTTATCTATAATTTTCTTAGCCGATTTTACTGTTTTAACAATACCTCTTTCGATTAATTTACGAATCACAAAAGGTTTGAATAATTCAGCAGCCATATCTTTTGGCAAACCGCATTCGAATAATTTTAATTCTGGTCCAACAACAATTACCGAACGAGCAGAATAATCCACACGTTTACCTAATAAGTTTTGACGGAAACGTCCTTGTTTTCCTTTTAGGGAATCCGATAATGATTTTAATGGACGATTCGATTCTGTTTTAACTGCAGAAGCTTTTCTTGTATTATCAAATAATGAATCTACTGATTCTTGCAACATACGTTTTTCGTTTCTCAAGATAACTTCTGGAGCTTTAATCTCCATTAATCTTTTCAAACGATTGTTACGAATGATAACACGACGGTACAAATCATTTAAATCAGAAGTAGCAAAACGACCCCCATCAAGTGGCACCAACGGACGTAATTCTGGTGGGATAACAGGAACCACTTTCATGATCATCCATTCTGGACGGTTCTCACGATTCAAGTTAGATTCACGGAAAGATTCTACAACCTGTAATCTCTTTAACGCTTCTGTTTTACGTTGTTTTGACGTTTCGTTATTGGCACTATGACGTAAGCTATAAGACAACTCATCTAAATCGATACGTGCTAATAAATCCATAATACACTCTGCTCCCATTTTGGCAACAAATTTATTTGGATCAAAATCATCTAAATATTGATTTTCCATTGGAAGGGTATCTAAAATATTCAAATACTCTTCTTCTGTTAAGAAATCAAGACGTTTCAACGATTCACCTTCAGCATTTTTAGCAATACCTGCTTGAATTACTACGTATCTTTCGTAGTAAATAATCATATCTAATTTCTTAGAAGGTAATCCTAAAATATACCCAATTTTATTTGGCAAAGAACGGAAATACCAGATATGCGCAATAGGCACTACCAAGTTGATATGCCCTACTCTATCTCTTCTAACTTTCTTTTCAGTAACTTCTACACCACAACGGTCACAGATAATTCCTTTGTAACGAATTCTTTTGTATTTACCACAAGCACATTCAAAATCCTTTACAGGACCAAAAATTCTTTCACAAAAAAGACCATCACGTTCTGGTTTGTGTGTTCTGTAGTTGATCGTTTCAGGTTTTAACACCTCTCCTCTTGACTCTTTCAAAATAGACTCTGGAGAAGCTAATCCTATCGAAATTTTATTGAATCTTTTTACAGGATTCTTATCTTTATTGTTGTTTCTATTATTCATCATAGTTTTTACTATTGATTTATTTGCAATTAAAAATTGATTTTAGATTGATGAGAACGAGTAGCTAATTAAAAAAACTCGACTCATTAAGCTCTGTTACCACGAATTACTTCTCAAAACTTCTCTCTGAAGTGCTAATTATATGAAGATTCATATAAAAAATCGGAACGGTTTACGGGTATAAATCCTAAAAACTTCTATAAATAAGTAATCAGCTCCAAAAAAATTGAAGCTGATTACTGTAATTTGTATTATTCTTCTAAACGTAAGTCAAGTCCAAGACCTTTCAATTCATGCATTAATACATTGAATGATTCTGGTAATCCTGGCTCAGGCATGGTTTCACCCTTAACGATTGCTTCGTAAGTTTTGGCTCTACCAATTACGTCATCTGATTTCACTGTTAAGATTTCACGTAGTGTACTTGATGCTCCATACGCTTCAAGTGCCCAAACCTCCATCTCTCCAAAACGTTGTCCACCAAATTGCGCTTTACCCCCTAAAGGTTGTTGCGTAATTAAGGAGTAAGGTCCGATAGAACGAGCGTGCATCTTATCATCAACCATGTGTCCTAATTTTAACATATAGATCACACCAACAGTTGCTGCTTGATGGAAACGTTCTCCAGTACCACCATCATAAAGGTGTGTATGTCCAAAACGTGGTACGCCACCTTCATCTGTCAAAGCATTAATTTGATCTAAAGAAGCACCATCAAAAATTGGAGTAGCAAATTTTCTACCCAAATTCATTCCAGCCCATCCTAAAACCGTTTCATAAATTTGACCAATGTTCATACGTGAAGGTACCCCAAGTGGATTCAATACGATATCAACCGGTGTTCCATCTTCCAAGAAAGGCATATCTTCATGACGAACGATACGAGCAACAATACCTTTGTTACCGTGACGACCCGCCATTTTATCCCCAACTTTCAATTTACGTTTTTTAGCAATATATACTTTTGCTAATTTCAAAATTCCTGCTGGCAATTCATCTCCAACAGTAATGGTGAATTTCTCTCTACGTAAAGCTCCTTGTAAATCGTTCAATTTAATTTTATAGTTATGAATCAAATCATTAACCATTTTATTTGTCACATCATCTGCAACCCATTGACCTTTACTTAGGTGGGCAAAATCCTCAACAGCGTACAACATTTTTTGAGTGTATTTTTTACCTTTTGGCAATACTTCTTCACCCAAATCATTCATTACCCCTTGAGAGGTTTTACCGTTTACGATTAGGAAAAGTTTTTCAATTAATTTGTCTTTCAATTCAACAAATTTCACTTCAAACTCCATTTCTAAAGCGCCTAAAGCATCTTTATCCTGCGTACGTTTACGTTTATCTTTTACCGCTCTAGCGAATAATTTTTTATCTAAAACAACACCGTGCAATGATGGAGAAGCTTTTAATGAAGCATCTTTTACATCACCCGCTTTGTCACCAAAGATCGCACGAAGTAATTTTTCTTCTGGTGTTGGATCAGATTCCCCTTTTGGGGTAATCTTACCAATCAAAATGTCACCAGGTTTTACCTCGGCACCAATTCTGATCATACCATTTTCATCCAAATCCTTAGTAGCTTCTTCAGAAACGTTAGGAATATCATTGGTAAGTTCTTCGTTACCTAATTTGGTATCTCTAACTTCCAAGGAATAATCATCGATATGAATAGAGGTAAAAATATCATCACGAACTACTTTTTCAGAAATTACAATCGCATCCTCAAAGTTGTACCCTTTCCATGGCATAAAAGCCACTTTAAGGTTTCTACCTAAAGCAAGCTCCCCGTTTTGAGTAGCGTACCCTTCAGATAAAACTTGACCAAGACTAACTCTATCCCCTTTTCTTACGATTGGTTTCAAGTTAATACTTGTTCCTTGATTGGTTTTTCTAAATTTAATTAAGTTGTATGTTTTCTCATCAGATTCAAAACTCACCATTCTTTCTTCTTCAGAACGATCGTATTTGATAGTGATAATATTGGCATCAACATATTCAACAACTCCTTCTCCTTCAGCATTAATCAATACTCTAGAATCTGAAGCAACTTGACGTTCTAAACCAGTTCCTACAATTGGAGCCTCTGGACGAATTAAAGGAACCGCTTGACGCATCATGTTAGATCCCATCAAGGCTCTATTCGCATCATCATGTTCCAAGAAAGGAATCAAAGAAGCCGAAATAGAAGCAATTTGATTTGGGGCAACGTCTGCATAATCAACTTTAGTAGGATCAATTACAGGAAAATCTCCTTCTTGTCTTGCAATTACGTTATCAGCTGTGATTTTTCCAGACTCATCCATTTGGATATTGGCCTGAGAAATCATCATCCCTTCTTCTTCTTCTGCACTTAAATAAACAGGAGTAGACACTAAATCGACAACCCCATTGGTTACTTTACGGTAAGGTGTTTCAATGAAACCCATTCCGTTAACTTTTGCATATACCCCAAGAGAGGATATCAAACCAATGTTTGGTCCCTCAGGAGTTTCGATAGGACACAAACGACCGTAGTGCGTATAGTGAACGTCACGAACCTCAAAACCAGCTCTCTCTCTCGAAAGTCCGCCGGGTCCTAGGGCAGAAAGTCTACGTTTGTGTGTAATCTCGGCCAATGGATTCGTTTGATCCATAAACTGAGACAACTGATTCGTACCAAAGAACGAGTTAATTACCGATGATAATGTTTTAGCATTGATCAAATCGATGGGTGTAAACACCTCATTATCTCGAACGTTCATACGCTCTCTAATCGTTCTAGCCATACGCGCTAACCCAACACCAAATTGTTGAGACAATTGTTCACCAACTGTTCTAACACGACGGTTTGACAAGTGATCAATATCATCAATCTCTGCTTTAGAGTTAATCAATTCGATCAAATACTTAACGATAGTAATGATATCTTCCTTGGTAAGCACTTGCTTTTCCATTGGAGTATCAAGACATAATTTTTTATTAATTCTATAACGACCAACTTCACCTAAGTTATACCTTTGATCAGAGAAGAACAATTTATCAATAATACCACGAGCAGTTTCTTCATCAGGCGGTTCTGCGTTACGCAATTGTCTGTAAATATGCTCAACAGCTTCTTTTTCAGAGTTAGTTGGATCTTTTTGTAAGGTATTATGAATGATAGAATAATCAACAAGATTATTATCTTCTTTATGCAACAAAATAGATTTAACGTTTGAATCGATGATTTCTTCCACATTATCTTTGTCGATAATGGTATCTCTATCAAGGATGATTTCGTTACGTTCAATAGAAACTACTTCACCAGTATCTTCATCAACAAAATCTTCATGCCATGTATTCAATACACGAGCCGCTAATTTTCTTCCAATATATTTTTTAAGACCGGTTTTAGATACTTTAATTTCTTCAGCAAGGTCGAAAATCTCAAGGATATCCTTATCTCTTTCGAAACCAATGGCACGGAATAAAGTAGTAACCGGTAATTTTTTCTTTCTATCAATATAAGCGTACATTACACTATTGATATCAGTAGAGAATTCAATCCATGATCCTTTAAAAGGAATAACACGGGCAGAATATAATTTAGTTCCATTTGCATGGAAGGATTGACCAAAGAAAACACCAGGAGAACGGTGTAATTGTGAAACAACAACACGTTCAGCACCATTGATTACAAATGTACCACTTGGAGTCATGTAAGGTATTGTACCAAGGTACACATCTTGAACAATCGTTTCAAAATCTTCGTGTTCAGGATCTGTACAATATAGCTTCAACCTTGCTTTTAAGGGAACACTATGCGTAAGACCTCTTTCAATACATTCTTGAATGGTGTAACGTGGTGGATCTACAAAATAATCTAGGAATTCCAATACAAAGTTGTTTCTTGTATCAGTGATTGGAAAGTTTTCCATGAAGGTATTGTATAATCCTTCGTCGCCTCTTTCGTCAGATTTAGTTTCTAATTGAAAAAAATCTTTAAACGATTTTACCTGAACATCCAAAAAATCGGGATATTGTGGTATGTTTTTTGTTGAGGCAAAATTCAATCTTTCAGTCTGATTTGTTATCATCTATGGACAAAATTTTGATTAAAAAAAAGTAATTTTTTGTGTAAAAACACTGTTTAACCTATACTTTCTTTTTTAATCAATACCTCTTTAAAAACAAAGAAAGAGTTGCCTCTTTTAATTTATTTTCTTTCATCGTATTGACTTAAAAACTCTATTGTATTTTAAACTATTGCGCAATAAAAAGGTAAATTTTTATAATACGAAAAAGGGTTTAGGTCTTTGAAAATAATTCCAAGACCTAAACCTAATTCTTAAAACTGAGTTTGACTATTTAAGTTCAACTACAGCTCCTGCCTCTTCTAAAGATTTTTTAAGACCTTCTGCTTCTTCTTTAGAAACACCTTCTTTTACGTTGCTAGGAGCGCTATCAACTACATCTTTAGCTTCTTTCAAACCTAAACCTGTAAGTTCTTTTACTAATTTCACAACAGCTAATTTAGAAGCACCAGCTTCTTTCAATACTACTGTAAATTCTGTTTGAGCTTCTTCAGCAGCAGCTTCTCCACCACCTGAAACTACTACAGCTGCAGCAGCTGGTTCGATTCCGTACTCATCTTTTAATATTGTTGCTAATTCATTAACTTCTTTTACAGTTAAGTTAACCAATTGTTCTGCGAATTGTTTCAAATCTGCCATTTTCTATCGTTTTAAAATGATTTGTAAAATATAATTTATTTATTGTGCGCTATGTAAGCTACAAGGATCTTATATCCTTGCAAAAGTTATTAAGCTTCTGCCTCTTCGCTATTAGCGAATTGGTTTTGCAAAGCAGAAATAACTCTTTGAGCTGGAGATTGTAATAATCCAATGATTTCTCCAATAAGCTCTTCTTTAGATTTAATAGTAGCTAATGCATCTAATTGATCATCACCAATATAAATCTCAGAATTGATGTAAGCTCCTTTTAATACAGGTTTACTTGATTTCTTTCTAAAATCTTTAATGATTTTCCCTGGTCCATTAGCAACATCTGAAATAAAGATAGCACTGTTACCTGTCAAAACAGAAGGTAAATCGCCATAATCATTATCTGAAGCCTCCATTGCTTTTGCAAGCAAAGTATTTTTTACTACCTCTAATTTAATACCTGCTTTAAAACAAGCTCTTCTCAAGTTTGAAGTTGTTTCTGCGTTTAATCCAGAAATATCAGATACATAAACAATGTTTGTACCAGCTAACTGTGCAGTTAAATCTTCAATCGCGATTGATTTTTCTTCTCTAGTCATACTAAAAATTATTAACTACCAATTATACTGCTTTAGGATCCAAAGCAATTGCTGGACTCATAGTGCTTGTAAGGTGAATTCCTTTAATATAGGTACCTTTAGCAGCAGTTGGTTTAAGTTTGATTAATGTTTGAATAATTTCGTGTGCATTGTCATAAATTTGCTCCGCTCCAAAAGAAACTTTACCAATTCCTGCATGTACAATACCAGTTTTATCAACTTTAAAGTCAATTTTACCAGCTTTCACCTCAGCAACAGCTTTTGCAACATCCATAGTTACAGTACCTGTTTTAGGGTTTGGCATTAAACCTCTAGGTCCTAAAATACGACCTAATGGACCTAATTTACCCATAACAGCTGGCATTGTGATAATAACATCAACATCTGTCCAACCATCTTTTATTTTTTGTAAATACTCATCAAGACCTACATAATCAGCTCCAGCAGCAGTAGCTTCCGCTTCTTTATCTGGAGTAACCAATGCCAATACCTTAACATCTTTACCAGTTCCATGAGGTAATGTTACTACACCTCTCACCATTTGATTCGCTTTTCTTGGATCTACACCCAAACGAACTGCGATATCAACAGACTCATCAAATTTTGCAGAAGCAATCTCTTTCAATAATACCGCAGCATCTTTCAAAGAGTAAAATTTGTTCTTTTCAATTTTTGAAGCAGCCTCTTTTTGCTTTTTTGTCAATTTTGCCATGTTTTCTCTTAATTAAAAAGGAGCATCTCCTGATACAGTTATACCCATAGATCTAGCTGTTCCAGCAACCATACTCATAGCAGACTCCATAGTGAATGCATTTAAGTCGGGCATCTTGTCTTCAGCAATAGCTCTAATTTGTTCCCAAGTAACACTAGCTACTTTTTTACGATTAGGCTCACCTGAACCAGATTTTAGCTTTGCAGCTTCCAATAACTGAACAGCTGCTGGAGGAGTCTTAACAACAAAATCAAATGATTTGTCTTTATACACAGTAATTTGTACTGGGCATATTTTGCCAGGTTTATCTTGTGTTCTAGCATTAAATTGCTTACAGAACTCCATGATATTAACCCCAGCAGCTCCTAAAGCAGGTCCAACCGGTGGCGACGGATTCGCAGCACCTCCCTTAACTTGTAGTTTAACTACCTTACTAATTTCTTTAGCCATTTTTTAAAAATTTAACACAACAACCATTGGAAGCGGCTGTAGTGGATATTATAGTGTAACGAAAATTATACTTTTTCAACTTGCATAAAACTTAACTCTAATGGTGTTTTTCT
>JBOFUD010000157.1:0-10204 GCA_051652385.1 Flavobacterium sp. | reverse complement strand
TGGACGACCAAATTTTTTCCTGGCGAAAATCATTCCGAGCAGGCTTGGGCTAAACGACTAGATATTCCATTATTGTTTTTATTAAAGAAATAAATGTATGATGATAAAAATTACAGGCCTACTATCCCTTTTTTGCAGTTTCGGTTTTGCGCAAACTGGCTCGCTAACTGTTACGACTACCGGAATTAAAAACAATACTGGCAAACTTGGGGTGGAACTTTATAATTCAAAAGGAACCTTTTTAAAATCGGCTTATAAAACGGGTTCCGCTGCTATAAAATCGAATAGCGCAACAATAATGTTTAGCGATTTACCCAAAGCAACATACACAATTATGGTCTATCATGACGAGAACAATAACGGAAAACTAGACAAAAACTTTATCGGTATGCCAAAAGAACCGGTTGCATGTTCGAACAATGCCAAAGGATTTATGGGCCCTCCAAAATATGAGGGTGCAAAATTCAATCTAGTTGCTGATTCGAAAATAACGATCAAAATGAATGACAAGCTATAATTTCTAATAATACCAATATTGTGTTAGGGATAGTAGCGGCATCCTTTTTGGGGCTTTTTTCTAGCCACAAAAAGATATAGCGGATAGCCCGACCCGACTTTTTCAGGAGGGTAACACCATAAAAAAAATCCCAAACTCCATTACTTTGGAATTTGGGATTTATTATTTATACGTTTAGAAATTTAGATTTTAAATCTTTTTCTATCGGTTTCTGTCAAATAGATTTTTCTCAAACGAATCGATTTTGGCGTAACCTCAACATATTCATCTTTTTGAATGTATTCTAAAGCTTCTTCTAATGAAAAGATAATCGGAGGAATAATTCTCGCTTTTTCATCATTTCCAGAAGAACGCACGTTAGATTGTTTTTTCTCTTTGGTTACGTTAACACACATGTCATCGCCACGAGAGTTTTCTCCAATAACTTGTCCTTCGTAAATTTCAGCATTTGGTTCAACGAAAAATTTACCACGATCTTGCAATTTATCGATAGAATAAGGAATCGCTTTCCCTTTTTCCATAGAGATCAATGAACCTTTGTTACGACCAGCAATTTCACCTTTGTAAGGCTCATAACCGATAAAACGGTGCGCCATAATAGCTTCACCCGCTGTAGCAGTAAGCAATTGATTACGCAATCCAATAATTCCACGAGATGGAATATTAAATTTAATAATCATACGCTCTCCTTTAGTTTCCATAGAAAGCATTTCACCTTTACGCAAAGTAACAAATTCAACCGCTCTTCCAGAAAGATTTTCTGGTAAGTCGATAGTCAATTCTTCAATTGGCTCACATTTTTTACCATCAATTTCTTTGATGATAACTTGTGGTTGACCAATTTGTAATTCATATCCTTCTCTTCTCATGGTTTCGATAAGAACCGATAAGTGCAATACACCACGACCAAAAACCATAAACTTATCAGCTGAATCAGTTTCACCCAATTTCATAGCTAAGTTTTTTTCTAATTCTTTTGTCAAACGGTCTCTAATATGACGAGAAGTTACAAATTTACCTTCTTTTCCAAAGAATGGAGAATCATTAATAGTAAACAACATACTCATAGTAGGCTCATCTATTGCAATAGAGGCTAAACCTTCTGGATTTTCAAAATCAGAAATAGTATCTCCAATTTCAAAACCTTCAACACCAACAATGGCACAAATATCTCCAGCAATTACTTCTTCTACTTTTTTACGGCCAAGACCCTCAAAAGTATGTAATTCTTTAATTTTAGATTTAGAAATAGAACCATCTCTTTTTACCAAAGAAATTGGCATACCTTCTCTAAGTACCCCTCTTTCAAGACGGCCAATAGCGATACGACCTGTAAAAGCAGAGAAATCTAAAGAGGTAATCAACATTTGTGGATTTCCTTCAGATACTTTTGGAGCAGGAACATTTTCGATAACCATATCCAACAATGCTTCCACATTATCCGTTACGTTTTCCCAATGATCAGACATCCAGTTATTTTTAGCCGAACCATAAACGGTCGGAAAATCTAGTTGCCATTCCTCCGCACCAAGTTCGAACATCAAGTCAAAAACTTTTTCATGCACTTCTTCAGGAGTACAGTTTTCTTTGTCGACTTTATTGATCACTACGCATGGTTTTAAACCCAAATCAATAGCTTTTTGCAAAACAAAACGCGTTTGAGGCATAGGTCCTTCGAAAGCATCTACAAGCAAACAAACGCCATCGGCCATGTTCAATACACGTTCTACTTCTCCACCAAAATCGGCGTGACCAGGAGTATCAATTATATTGATTTTTGTTCCTTTGTACTGTACCGAAACATTTTTTGATGTAATAGTAATTCCTCTTTCACGCTCTAAGTCGTTGTTATCAAGTATTAAATCACCTGTATTTTCGTTATCACGAAATAATTGACAGTGATACATAATTTTATCAACCAAAGTGGTTTTACCGTGATCGACGTGGGCAATAATTGCAATGTTTCTAATAGATTCCATCTGAGATTTTTTGTGGGTGCAAATGTACACTTTATTTTCATATAAAAAACCTTTCACTCATTGTTTCCTAAAACTTTGACTCACAACAATTTCTGTATTTTCTTATTATAATTTTGAAATACTTAATGAGCAATATCAAATTGAATTACAAAAAAAAACATATATTTGAGTAATGAAAAACAAAACCAACAAAATACTCAGCGTTTTTATTCTTTTCTCGCTATTTATGGCAATAATTTGGCATAAACTACAAGCAAACCACATCATAGACAATACACCGCAATATCAGTTGTTTAAGGATGTTTTTTACATCCTTTTTGTAGCCATACTTTTTAAGTTTATTCTATCAAAAAACAATATAAGGAATACTAAGATACTAGAAAAAATTAAATCAAAAAACAACGAAATCAAAGCTTTCAACGAAAGATATAATATCGTATCAAAGGCTACGAGTGATACCATTTGGGATTGGAAAATCCAACAAGATCACATTATATGGAACAAAGGAATCGAAACTTTGTTCGGCTACACTAAAGAACAAGTAGGCCAAACTTCTTCGTGGTGGTTCGACAAAATACACCCCGAAGACAGCATAAAAATGTCTGTAAAATTGTATTCCTTTATTGAACAAAAATCAGAAAACTGGCAGGATCAATATCGCTTTAGATGTGCCGACAATACCTACAAGTACGTTTTGGACAGAGGTTTTCTAATCAAAGATAACGAAGGAAAAGCTTACAGAATGATTGGAGCCATTCAAGATATTACAAAACAAAAAGAAGAAGAACAAAATTTAAAATTACTTGAAACAGTGGTAACCCAGACCAAAGATGCGGTTGTAATAACTAAATCAGATGCTGATTCCACATCATTACCCCACATTATTTATGTAAACAACTCGTTTAGCTCAATGACGGGTTACGCTGCAAATATGGTACTCCACAAACCTTTTAATCCTTTTAACACAAAGCATTTCGATTTAAAAGAGTTCGAAAAATTCAAAACGGCAATATCAGAAAAAAGGGAGTGTCAAATAGAAACATTGACCTGTAAAAAAAATAAAGAGGAATATTGGGTTAGATTTTCGATGATACCCGTTTACAATGCAGATCAAGAATTATCACATTGGATTTCAATTCAAAAAGATGTGACCGAGGAAAGAAATCAAGAAAAAGAAAAAGAACAACTGATACGAGAATTGACTCAAAACAACAAGGACCTAAAGCAATTTTCTTACATAACATCCCATAATTTGCGAGCCCCCCTTTCTAACCTGATGGGGTTGCTAAATTTAGCAGAAGACATACCCATTTATAACCATGAGTTGTCAGAAATCTTGCAAGGTTTTAAAAAATCCACCCATTTACTGAACGAAACCATCAATGACCTTGTAAAAATTATCGTTATAAAAGACCAAACATCGCTACAAAAAGAACCTGTACCCATTGACCAAATCTTAGAACACTTATTTGACCAACTTAAATTTCAGATTGACAACACCAATCCCGAAGTTGAATTTAACTTCGAAACCATTAGTACTATTCACACCAATAAGGCCTATCTTGAAAGTATAATGATGAATTTACTAACTAATTCCATAAAATACAAAGCAGAAGACAGAAAATTGAAAATTTCAATTTCAACCAATATTGTTCAGAATAAAACCGAATTAAAATACCGAGACAATGGAATTGGCATAGACTTAGAACAAAATTCAGATCTTGTTTTTGGCTTATATCAAAGATTTCACGATTACCCCGACAGTAAAGGCCTCGGCCTGTATTTAGTTAAGTCACAAATTGAATCTTTAGGCGGAAGTATAGCCATCGAGAGTGAAGTTAACAAAGGAACGCAATTCACGTTAACATTTTAAAACAACAACATGTTTAACACCATCTTTTGCATTGACGACGACCCTATCTCATTAATGATTAGTAAAAAAATCATTGCAAAAGCAGCGTTTGCCGATCACGTAATTACCGCTAAAAACGGACAAGAAGCCTTAGATTTATTCGACCAAGCATTAGAAAGTCAAATTCAAAGCGAATCCATACATATTGACCTAATTTTTCTTGATCTTAACATGCCTGTAATGGGAGGCTGGCGATTTTTAGAATTATTTACCAGCGATAAATATGCCCATTTCAATCAGCAGACCAAAGTAGTCATTATTTCATCAACAATAGACCCACAGGATTTGTCAAGGGCAAACAATTTTTCGATTGTAGCCGATTTTCTCCCGAAGCCAATAACAGTAGGCATGCTGGAATACCTGATAGAGAAATTAAAATAAAGACATAAAAAAAACCCTATAAAAGGGTTTTTAAATTTTATCAGAAACAACAATCGTTACTATAATTTAGCAACGTGCTTAGTCAACTTAGATTTTAAGTTAGAAGCTTTGTTATCATGAATGATGTTTTTCTTAGCCAACTTGTCAATCATAGAAATAACAGCAGATAATTTAGATGTAGCATCAACTTTATCAGTAGCTATTCTTAATGCTTTAATTGCATTACGAGTAGTTTTGTGTTGGTATCTGTTTAATACTCTTCTTTTTTCGTTGCTTCTAATTCTTTTTAGAGCTGATTTATGATTTGCCATTTTATTGCGTTTTTATCTTTTACTAATTTTTTTTGTAGTCCGTAAAGGAATCGAACCTCTGTTACCAAGACGAAATCTTGGCGTCCTAACCCCTAGACGAACGGACCTTGTTCTCCTAAGTTAATCTTCAATTCTTTTCAATCGAATTTGTAGCCCGTAGCGGAATCGAACCGCTCTTACATGGATGAAAACCATGCGTCCTAACCGATAGACGAACGGGCCATTATCCTTCTTAAGTTCAGGATGACTTTTTTAACCTTCAATCTTGTAGCCCGTAGCGGAATCGAACCGCTCTTACATGGATGAAAACCATGCGTCCTAACCGATAGACGAACGGGCCATTTTCCCTCTGAAGCTCAGGACAGCTTTTGTTTGCAAAGAAATTGTAGCCCGTAGCGGAATCGAACCGCTCTTACATGGATGAAAACCATGCGTCCTAACCGATAGACGAACGGGCCTGCTTCTCTAATGCGGATGCAAAAATACAACTATTTTTTAAACGTACAATAGTAGAGGCTAAAAAAATTATAATTTTTAATACGCTTTCGCAAAAAACACTCTCCCAACAGAAGGATTCCCTGTAAATACGCAGCTTCCGGACTCTTCTTTCCTGTCCAAAGGAATACATCGAATCGTAGCTTTAGTCAATTCTTTAATCTTTTCTTCGGTCTCAGCAGTGCCGTCCCAATGCGCCGCTAAAAATCCTCCTTTTTGATCTAAAACAGACTTAAACTCCTCAAAATTATTTACTTCGGTAATATGAGATTCTCTATATGCAAGCGCTTTATCAAATAAATCGATTTGAATTTGCGCTAAAAGACCTTGAATATATTTTTCTATTCCATCTCCAGAAACAACTTCTTTAGTCAAATTATCTCTTCTAGCCACTTCAAAAGTATTATTTTCTAAATCTTTTGGTCCAACAGCTATTCGAACAGGAACTCCTTTCAACTCCCACTCGGCAAACTTAAATCCAGGTTTTTGAGTTGTTCTATCATCAAATTTAACACTTACGCCAATTTTACGCAGGTCGGCGCTTAACGCAGTTACTTTGTTTGTAATAGCTTCAAGTTGTTCTTCTGACTTGTAAATGGGTACAATTACAACCTGAATTGGCGCTAAATTTGGAGGTAACACCAATCCTTTATCATCCGAATGCGTCATTACTAGCGCTCCCATTAATCGTGTAGAAACGCCCCAAGAAGTCCCCCATACATATTCTTGCTTCCCTTCAGAATTGGCAAATTTGACATCAAAGGCTTTGGCGAAATTTTGACCTAAAAAGTGAGAAGTTCCCGCTTGCAAAGCCTTACCATCTTGCATCAGTGCCTCGATACAATAGGTCTCTTCAGCTCCTGCAAATCGTTCGGTTTCTGTTTTTAATCCCTTCACTACAGGAATGGCCATGAAATTTTGAGCAAAATCAGCGTATACGTTCATCATTTTCTCAGATTCTTCGATCGCTTCTATTTTTGTTGCGTGTGCCGTATGCCCTTCCTGCCACAAAAATTCTGCCGTTCTCAAAAACAAACGTGTTCGCATTTCCCATCGGACCACATTGGCCCATTGATTAATCAACAACGGCAAATCACGGTAAGATTGAACCCATCCTTTGTAGGTAGACCAAATTATGGCCTCGCTTGTGGGACGAACAATGAGTTCTTCCTCTAACTTGGCATTAGGATCAACGATAAGCTTTCCTGGCTTATCAGGATCGTTTTTTAATCTATAATGCGTAACAATAGCACATTCCTTCGCAAAACCCTCTGCATTTTTCTCTTCTGCTTCAAACATGCTTTTGGGAACAAACAAAGGAAAATAGGCGTTTTGATGTCCGGTTTCTTTAAACATTCGATCCAACTCTGCTTGCATTTTTTCCCAGATGGCATATCCATATGGCTTTATAACCATACAGCCTCTCACACCTGAATTCTCGGCTAAATCCGCTTTCACAACTAGCTCATTATACCATTTAGAATAGTCTTCTTCTCTTGTAGTAAGGTTCTTGCTCATATTTAATAGTTTGGCACAAATTTTGTTTTGAATATATTTTATTCTTAAGTTAGGCAAAACTAACTATTTTTGTAATGTTCAACAATAAAAAATCCTATAGATATGAAAACTACTTTTTTTTCCTCAAGAAATACAAGCCAAATAGCACTTATTGGATTTTTAACACTATTGATAACTTCTTGTGGATCTTATCAAAACAGTTCCTATTATGAATCAGATGGGATCTATGGCACCAATTCTTCACGGGTTGTTTATAATGCCGCGCAAAATAATTCGGGCACACAATACCAAGACTATTTTAATTCCTTGCAAAACAATGAAGGCGCCAATGACATTTTTACAGATGTCGAAAACTATAATACTTATTCAGACTATAATGACAGCATACAAGCCCCAACAACTGGTTATGCAAGCTGGGGAAGCAGCCCACAATCTACCACCGTTTACATCAATGATAACGGATGGAACAATTGGTATGGCGCTGGATGGGGCTTAGGAATGAACAGCTGGTATGGCGGATGGGGATGGAACAATTGGTACGGCCCTAATTGGGGATGGAATGGAGGTTGGGGATGGAACAATTGGTATGGCCCTACGTGGGGATGGAACTCAGGATGGGGAAACATTGGAGGTAATTGGAGAAACAGTAACCGTTATACCGATTATAACTACAACTCTAGTAGAAGAAGCTCGGGGTACACCAACAGAAATTACAATTCCAACGGACTGAACAATAGAGCAAACGCGAATACCAATAGACGAGGCGGCACCAATTTGGACAGAAATAGCAACGCAACCTACACCTCAACTAATTTTAACAACAGAAGAAACAGCACCTCAACAATCAATCCTGGGTACTCCAGTAACAGAGATAGCCGAGAGTCTAGCGGTACTACCTATAATAGAAACAATACTAACTCCAGCGGAAATCGCAATTACAACAACAGCTCAAATAACACTCAAAGTAATAGAAGCAGCAACTACTCTCCTTCTCGCTCCTATTCTCCAAGTTCCGCTAGCGGAAGCATGCGTTCTTCAGGTGGCAGCGGAGGTGGTGGTTCTAGAAGCTCAAGCGGAGGTGGTCGCGGAGGCCGCGGTTAATCAAGCGATATGTCAACCAGTATCTATTTGAAAACTAAAATAAGGATGAAGAATAATTTTATCGTACTCGCTTTCGTTTTGATGGTTTCAACCATTCAAGCACAAGAAATAAAAGACGCTTTACGCTATTCCGTAGAAAACCTTAACGGTACGGCAAGGTATCGCGCAATGGGGGGTGCTTTTGGAGCATTGGGAGGCGATTTGTCCTCGATCAACGTTAATCCTGCTGGAAGCGCTGTGTTTTCAAACAATCAATTGGGAACAACCCTTTCTAATTTGAGTACCAAAAATAAATCTAGCTATTTTGACTCTAAGACCGCCGCATCCGAAAACAATTTTGTGTTAAACCAAGCGGGTGGAGTTTTTGTGTTTAAAAATTATATTGAAAACGCCAACTGGACCAAAATTGTATTTGCCGTAAATTATGAAAACACTAATAATTTTGACAATGCACAATTTTCGGCGGGGGTAAATCCGAGAAATACAATTGCGAACTACTTCAGCAGTTATGCCAATGGGATTCCGTTGAATGTTCTGGAAAACGGAAGCTATTCAGAGCTAAACAATGCGCAACAACAAGCATTTTTAGGCTATCAGGCCTACTTGATCAATCCAGTTTCGAACACTCCTACTAATACTGCTTACACCTCTAATGTAAGAGAGGGCGGCAGTTATTATCAAGAAAACGAGGTGTACACCAATGGATACAGTGGCAAATTATCCTTTAACTTCTCGACAGCTTACAAGGACAAACTTTTTATAGGAATTAATTTGAATTCGCATTTTACCGACTTTGCACAATCGCAGCGATTTTATGAGGAAAACGACAATACATTAACCAATGAAGATCGTGTAAATAGAATGCGATTTGGCAACGATTTACTCACTACGGGAACCGGATTTTCGTTTCAGCTTGGTGCCATTGCAAAAGTTACTGATGGATTGAGACTTGGCTTGGCTTATGAATCATCTACGTGGTTAAATTTGAGTGATGAATATTCGCAGAGAGTAAGTGCGGTAAGAAGCAATCTTTCGGGTGAATTACCCGCAGATATCGTAGACCCAAGAGTAACGAATTTTTATGAACCTTATAAAGTACAAACTCCAAGTAAATTCACAGGAAGTCTTGCTTATGTGTTTGGCAAAAAAGGATTAATAAGCATGGATTATAGTTTGAAAGATTATAGTACTACAAAATTCAGACCCGCCAATGATAGTTATTTTGGCGATTTAAACCGATCTATGAATTCGCTTTTAACCAATAGTGGCGAGCTTCGAATTGGAGCTGAATACAAAATTAATGCCTTAAGCTTGAGAGCAGGCTACAGAATGGAAGAAAGTCCATACAAAGACAAAACAACAATTGGAGATTTGATAAATTATTCTGCAGGTTTGGGGTATAATTTTGGATCAACAAAGGTAGATCTGGCGTATTCCTATGCGACACGAAATTACCAACAAGGGTTTTTTAATACTGGATTTACGGATGCTGCAAATATTGATGTAATTAACAACAACATATCACTGACCTTGTTGTTTGAATTGTAAAAAACAACAAAAGTAATGTCATAAAAGCGAAGTCTAAAACACTAATAGACCTCGCTTTTTTTGTTTCCAAAAAAGATAATTTCGTTCCTTATAGCCCCGGTAGTAGCGGCATCCTTTGCTTTTTTTCCAAAGCAAAGATATAGCGGATAACGGGACTTTGCCAACAAAGAAGCCAAATCATGCCGCTCCTGAGACTGAATTGTGTTGGTTTGTATCGATTTACGTAAAATATAACAGTAATTTATGTGTTCAAAAAGGGGCTTTTTTGAAGATGATAGAAATTGAAGTAGAAAAAAAGCGTAATTTTGCCGCTTCGAAGAAGAAAGACAATAAATATTATGAGAACAAAGTCATCAAAAAAGAACAAGATCAATGTAATTACTTTGGGTTGTTCCAAGAACGTATATGATAGTGAGGTCCTAATGGGGCAACTTCGCGCTAG
>JBOFUD010000156.1:0-1952 GCA_051652385.1 Flavobacterium sp. | reverse complement strand
CGCGAGGTATGCAGTGAAGATTATTGCGAAAGCAATAGGTTCCTTAATAGTTCCGGTACTGACGAACAGAATTTAGCGAAGCGGTATCACGAATACCAAATAAGACAATAATAAACCATGAGTAAACGTCATAAGAGGCTGTTATACGAGGATAAGCGTGGACAGCAACGTAACGTCCTAAGATTATCAAAATCGTTGATTTGTAGATGGCGCAGGGATTAGACGAAGGAAAAAGGGCTGTACCAGAGGAGATCTTGGCAACTACGAGCTGGTTAAGCCCAGAAGTCAGCGGAAGTCATAGTACTTGTGGCAAACGAGTTGCGAATAGATACCGCACAGGTCTCACAAACAAGGAAGGACTGGAAGAAACCCGAACGCAAAAGGATAAACCTAATGCGACTCGGAGTTGACAAAGACCACCCTTATGCTTGGAGCAGCACTAGAAATGCTTTGCATTCACGAAAACCAAAATAATAAATAAAAAGAATGAGTAAAAGGAGGATGGCGAATCGCCCAAAGTCCGATTCTCAACACTACAATTACCCTGCTACGGCTCAAGAAACGAGGCTATCAGTCTATGTTGGAGATTTACATGGAACTCAATCCATCACTTTGCGAACCGCCGTATACGAGACCCGCTTGGCTTGTCCTGAACGATGTTGATGGGTACGGTGGTGTATGAAATGAGATGTTTATCTTTATAGGTATTTCATGATATCGCTTCGCTAAATTGAGAGGCGCACTCCGTCAGTTTTTGGCGCGGCCGTCAACTCGACTAGTGGCTGGCAATTTATTCGTTATTCAGCTTTAGTATTTCATCTACAATATTGTTAGATATTCGGAAATTCGTCAATAACAATTTATCAATTAAAGGCTTAACTTTTGGTATAATGGACATTTGTTTTGCTTTGTGTATTACTCCTAATGCTCCAGTTGTCTTAAGTTTTAATTTTAGAGCTAATTTGCGGGCTTTAAGGTCATCCAATAATAATGTAACATCTTCAAATTCCGAAGCTAATGCAATTGCACTTGCTTCGCCACGATCTACTTGTGTTTCCAAAAACCTTTGATATTTTTTATCAGTTACTGATTGTACAGTTATCCAATCTGGTAATTTTTCTCCGAATTCTTCAGCAATTTCAGGAGTAGTTATAAGTTCTCCATAAACATGTTTTAAGATATTTAGTTCATTTATTTTATGAAGAATAATTAAAGTGCTTGTGTCGGAAATTACTATTCTATGCATTTGCTATATCTGATTGTAAATCATCAAGTGAATTACTAAATATTGAAACACCATATTTTCCAAGTATTTCTATGAATGCTCTTTTTGTTAGTCCTGCTATTTCTGCAGCTTGTCCAGCAGATAATTTTGCATCTTCATAAAGTTTTGACGCTATTATCATTGAAAAATCGTAATCTTTCAAATCAACACTATCGGGTATATTTACTTGTATTGTTCTCATAATTTCTCTTTTTTTCAAAAGTACAAAAATATTAAACGATAAGTTTTATTGTATGCTTTTTTTTGCTTGCCACTAACGTCCCGCTACTACAGCGGGTTTGGGACTAAATTAAGCCCATTATTCGGATTTGCTAAATCTTCCTAATCCAAACAAATTTTTCCATTAAGCCCAATGCCCAAATCCGTTGTAGTGGTTGTGTGTGCCCTGCATGAGCAGGACACACGCCGTAGGCTTTGATGAAAATTCGAAAATACAAATTTTGGATTAGAAAACAAATCCTACAGCGTGTTATTTTTCCAGAGGGTGCAAGTCCCTTCCCGAGAAATCGGGACAAGTCATGAGCGGATTGAAACCCCGAATCATTAGTACGTCGCAAGCTGGTTTACCGCGAGGTATGCAGTGAAGATTATTGCGAAAGCAATAGGTTCCTTAATAGTTCCGGTACTGACGAACAGAATTTAGCGAAGCGGTATCACGAATACCAAA
>JBOFUD010000155.1:0-4311 GCA_051652385.1 Flavobacterium sp. | reverse complement strand
CTCTAATTTTCTTGCCGCGTGGGCCAAAAGTAGGGATATCACTCAAGATAAAAGCTTCGCAAGGCTTGGTTGTATATTTGGTTCCGTTGAAACCTATTTCAACCCCCTTTTTAATTTGTTCGATAGCTTCGGGAGTGATGATACCATCCACTTGAACATAATATTCTTTATCCACTTTCTTGCTTCTCATTTGCTCACTGACTTTTCCGTCTGTTGTCAACAATAGCAATCCTTCTGAGTCTTCGTCTAAGCGACCTATTGCCATGGTGCCTGCAGGAAAATTGAAGAGCTCCCCTAGTAAACGTTTCTTTCGTTTGAGTTCATAAATAAATTGACTGAGATAGCCGTAAGGTTTATGAAGAATAAAATGATGGTGCATGTTCTAGTATTGAACGACAAAGATACTTGCTTATCTCATTTTAAAAAAACCAGCCAACAAAAATATGTACTGCTGATCACTTTTTTACAATGATAATTTCTAACGCTCTTGAGAATTCCGCAATAGTGGCTGTTAGTATACTAAATGCTACTCCAGCAGATACCTCTACCAATGGCACTAAGGCTCTGAAAACTCACCCGTGGGCACCAACAGCACTACATTTACCCCTATACAAATTGGTAATTACAAAGTCGATAGTACTGAAGGAAGGTGGACTATAACTTCTGCTTTTACTACCTTTGCATTCTTAATACACTTGATATTAAAACGGTTGCTGAAGTATTCTTTTTTCCCGACCCTAATCAGGGAATTACTTATTTAAATCTACTACTAAGTCCGATTTTTAATTTATAAATCTACTAGATATGCGCTACAAACCTTTAAAACTGACGCTGGCATTATCCAAATCGTTGAGGTGCAAACCTTGAATTATAGCCTTTACGTCATTAATAAAGTTCATAAGGCTACTTCAAAAGATTATAAAATTATCAGTAAGTATAAATAAATGATTCTTACTACCTCAAAAAGCAGCTCGAAATTCATCTCGAACAACTTTTTGATTTGAACTACATCATTATTAAATAGGGGAGGTTTGTATAATGTTTTTCAATGTGTCACTATTCTGTTAGTGGTAGCAAGCTAAAATTGTTTGCTAACAACCTACTTATTTTAAACCAATGAAACACGGACAAGCCAACGGCTGTACCGTAGTTTTTTTAATGCTATTTTATTGCTTTTCTACTTCAATTTTGACACAAAAACAACTACATAAAAAAAACCACCTAATTGCTTAGGTGGTTCTACAGAGAGCCGGCGGAGGGACTCGAACCCACGACCTGCTGATTACAAATCAGCTGCTCTAGCCAACTGAGCTACGCTGGCGTCTTATTTCGGGTGCAAATATAATGAGATATATTACATTTCCAAAACATTTTTTACAAAGTTTTTTAAAAAAATATACAACAACAAAACCATAAAAACAAACCACTCAAAACTAGGGATTTAGAAAATAAATAGTTTTTCTATTTTTTACCAAAGCTTATACAGCACCACTTCTTTTTCAAGAAAAGATTTCTATTTGAGATTCATCCGCGCAATTTGACCCTAGCATTGCTTATCGGTTATTACGATAAAAAGTAGGGAAATAAAAAAACCATCCAAATGCTTGGATGGTTTTACAGAGAGCCGGCGGAGGGACTCGAACCCACGACCTGCTGATTACAAATCAGCTGCTCTAGCCAACTGAGCTACGCTGGCGTCTTAATTTGACTGCAAATATAAGTCCGAATTTGAATTCTCCAAAACAAATTCAGACTTTTTTTTTCTTTTATAGCATTACAACTCGTTGATTCTAGCAATCAATTGATTGGCAACTTGTTCCAATTCTACGTTGATTTGTTTGAAATGTGATTTTTTATTTTCTACATTTTTTTGGTTCACTTTTACAATCAAAGCATCAAAAGCTGCAATAGCTTCGTCAATAAGACCGTTTGTTTCTTCTGTTGGTTTTCCTGTAGTGGTTAATTCATACAAGTAAACTGCTTCAATAATATCTCCTAAAACGTAGTTGATGTCTTTCTTTAAATTCTTAACGTTTGCCATTTTTATTTAATTTATGTATTGTATTCAAATTTGCGTTTGCAAAAGTACGTATAATCTTTTGAATACGAGCTATGAAATGTATATTTCTAAGAGAGAAGCCTTTCCGTTCAAGGTAAATGACTGTAAGGCAGCTGGAATCAAAACGGTATCTCCCGCTTGATAAGAATACGTTTCGCCATCTACCACAATCGCACAATTGCCTTCAACTACCATGTACACCGTAAAACTCGCACCGCTTTTTACCACTGTAACATTCCCGTTTAGAGGAATAAAATTCGTAGTGAAATAAGGACAAGCTACCATTGCATTCGACTGATTCTGTAGGGTAGTATATTCTTTTTGGGTTTCTACTTTTTGATAATTGATTGCTTCTAAAGCCAGTTCAACGTGTAATTCTCTGGTATTTCCGTGGGCATCTTTACGGTCAAAATCATACAAACGATAGGTTATATCAGAGGTCTGCTGAATTTCAGCAATGACCAGTCCGGCACCTATGGCGTGCACAGTTCCGGTTTCTAAAAAGAAAACATCTCCTTTTTGCACCTCTTTAGTATCCAAAATTGACAACAAATCATTGTTGGCTAACTTTTCCAGATATTGTTCCGCCGTTGCATCTTCTTTGAATCCAACAATTAATTTGGATTCAGGATCAGCTTGCATCACATACCACATTTCGGTTTTACCAAAGGAATTGTGACGCGCTTTCGCCAAAGCATCATTCGGGTGCACTTGTATTGACAAATCTTCGCGAGCATCCAAATATTTAAACAGTAACGGGAATTCTAGCCCGAATTGTTCAAAAACTTGAGTTCCCAAGATCTCGTTAGGCAGTTGTGCGATTACTGTTGTTAATGACTCCCCTTTCAAAACCCCATTAGCCACCACACTTACATCTCCTTTTACAGTAGACAACTCCCAACTTTCTCCGGTAATTGGCGAGGTACTAGCTTTATTGAGTAGCCCTTTAAGTTTTTCGCCTCCCCAAATGCGTTCTTTTAAAATGGGGTCAAATTGTAGTGGATAGAGTTTAGTTTGCATAGTTTATTTTTCAAATTAAAATTTTAGTACTTACAACTGGTATACTTTTATTGCCTGCAACAATAATCGTCGTTTTATTCTCCTCTATACGTCACAAAATTTCGAGGAGTCTCATAAAGCACCACCTCCAAATCCAAATCTGATTTGATTTTGGCACGGATTTTATTCCAAATGACTACGACAATGTTTTCTGCCGTGGGGTTCAAATTTTCAAATTCAGGCACGTCCAAATTTAGATTTTTATGATCCATTTGATCCTCTACTTCTGACTTGATGAGGTCGGTTAAAAATTTAACATCCATTACATAGCCTGTTTCGGTGTCAATTTCGCCCGTAACGCTAACAATTAACTCGTAATTGTGACCGTGAAAATTCGGATTATTACATTTACCAAAAATGGCGTTATTTTGCTCAAAGGTCCAATCTTTTCTGTACAAACGATGAGCAGCATTAAAATGGGCTTTTCTGGATATGGTGACTCTCATAGGTGGTTTTATTTGTTTTGGTACTACTTTTATAACGTGTGTTCTTCTAAAAAATGATAAAATTCATCAAAAATAATTTTAAACCATACTGTATAGCTTTCCGGATGATGGATCATATCGGTTTTGACATCTTCAATTTTCATCCATTTCCAACGCTCCACCTCTTCTGGGTTAATGGCTGGATCTTCGTTGTAATATCCTATCATGACGTGATCTAATTCATGCTCCGTCAATCCGTTGTCAAAAGGCGCTTTGTAGATAAAATGAAACAGCTCTTTCAGATTGGTTTTAAATCCCATTTCTTCAAATAGTCTGCGGCTTCCCGCACCCACGTTGCTCTCACCCTCGCGTTGATGACTACAACAAGTATTGGTCCACAATAAAGGAGAGTGGTATTTATGCTGCGCTCTTTGTTGCAACATGATTTCTTTTTTATCATTCAACACAAAAACAGAAAAGGCGCGATGTAGGATAGCTTTTTGATGCGCTTCTAACTTGGGCATGAGACCAATGGCTTCGTCCCATTCATTTACTAAGATTACTTTTTCTTCTTCCATAATTACAATAAGTCTCAAAAGTACAAAATTGATTATAAAAAAAAAGACTTTCACTCAGAATCCGTAGCAGACCTCGTTAGGAAACCACATTCATCATAAAAAACAGCGACTCACAAACTATTTTTGAATAAAGCAATAAGGTTCAGCAAACAACTAGGAGAACATAAAAGGCGATGACCTCAACAAGCTG
>JBOFUD010000154.1:0-4689 GCA_051652385.1 Flavobacterium sp. | reverse complement strand
GGATATCAGAGTATTGATACGGTGATTTCGCTGACATCGGATACCCAACTTCATTTTGTGATGAAACAAAATGCGGAAGCTTTGTATGAAGTTTTAGTGAAACAAAAGAACAATACCCAAAATCAATCGGTGCTAGAGCAAAAGGTAAAAATGGCGACTATTGAAAAATTTAGCAATCAATCCTTGGGCGATGTGTTGAAAGAGCTAGCCGGTGTTACGGGCTTAAAAACAGGAAGTACGGTGGTAAAACCTATCGTAAATGGAATGTTTGGTAGCAGAGTTCCTATTATCAACAACAATGTTCGCATGCAAGATCAAGAATGGGGAACGGAACATGCACCTAATTTTGATGTGAATTCAGCGGGTAAAATTACGGTGATTAAGGGCGCTTCTGGCTTGCAATATGGAGGCGATGCTGTGGGTGGATTGGTTATTTTAGAGGCTTTCCAAGTCAAAAAGGACACTTTGCGAGGCAGAACACTATTCAATTTAGCCTCAAATGGACGAGGGGGTTCGGTTTCGACTAGCCTGCACAAAGGCAACGCCTTGGGATGGAGTTGGAATGCCTTGGGGACTTTTAGATATATGGGAGATCGTGAAGCGCCAGCCTATGTGTTGTCGAACACAGGCAACAGAGAAGCGAATTTTACGGGCGACCTAAAATTTACGGGCGACCACTATTTTGTGTCAGCGTTTTATAGTTATTATCAAACTACAATTGGCATTTTAAGCGCTTCGCATACGGGGAGCATCAATGATTTGTATGAGTCTATCAATAATCAAAAGCCATCGGTAATCAATGATTTTACCTATGCTATCGACAATCCAAAACAACAAGTCAAGCATCATTTGGGCAAGGTAAATTATCAGTACTATTTTGATGAAACGGCGTCTCTTGCCGCTCAATATGCGTTTCAATTCAACAAACGTTTAGAGTTTGATGTGCGACGCGGAGACAATAACAACCGAGCGGCACTCGATTTGGAATTAAGTAGTCATAATTTGAATCTTGATTACAAGAAAAAATATCACGATTGGCAGTTAAAATCCGGTTTGAGTGCTGGTTTTCAGAATAATTTTGCCAGTCCAGCGACGGGTATTCGTCCGTTGATTCCTAATTATGAAAAACGTGATGCGGGAGTATATGCTCTGGCAAGTTTGTCAATATCCGATGGATTGGTATTTGATGCCGGATTGCGCTACGATTTTTCCAGAGTTGATGCTGATAAGTTTTATCTCAAATCAAGATGGTTGGAGAGAGGGTATGATGTTCTTTTTCCGGAGTTTGTAGTCAGAGAAGTGGGCAACCAAATTTTAACGAATCCCAATTTTACCTTCCATAATTTTTCGGCTAGTGCAGGCTTTAAAAAAACGTTCTCCAACAAATGGGAATGGTATACCAATGCTAGTTTAGCGTCTCGAAATCCTAATCCCTCAGAATTTTTTAGTGACGGTTTGCATCATTCCACAGGAATTATAGAGTTGGGTGATTTGGCATTACAAAAAGAAGTGTCGCTAAAATTGGCTTCAACGCTAGTGAAAACCTGGACAAGTTTTTCTGTAGAAATTAATCCCTACATCCATTCGGTTCAAAACTATATGTTCTTGCGGCCTATAGGTGCTGAAACCACTATTCGTGGCGCTTTTCCAGTGTGGGAATACCAACAGACCCAAGCACTTTTGGGTGGTGTTGATCTGCAAACCAATTGGGCAATTGCCTCACAATGGCAACATCGCTTTTCGTTGGCGTACATAAAAGGAATGGATGTTGATCATGATGAGCCGCTCATCGATATGCCTCCTTTGCAATTTACTAATGCCATCGAGTGGAAGAAAACAGAATGGAACCAATTGCTATTGGAGTTAAAAAGTGAAGTGGTTTTTAAACAAACTTCCTTCCCAAATAACAATTTTGAAATCAATTTAATTGATGCCAACGGATCTTTGACGCCTGCTTTGTTGGACATTAGTACGCCACCTGCAGGTTATCATTTGCTTCATTTTTATTCGGAGATGCAATTCAATTGGTTTCCGAAAACCTCCACCACGGTAGCTTTTTCAGTGCAAAATATTTTTAATACAAAGTACAGGGATTACCTTAATCGCCAACGCTTCTTCGCAGATGAAGTGGGGCGTAATTTTCAAATTCAAATCAAATTCAATTATTAAATCTTAATTTAAAATCTTATGAAAAATTCAAAAATTTTAGCTTTAGCCTTACTTGCGCTTGTTTCTTTTTCTTCTTGTAATAATGATGATCCTGAAGTAGTGAATGAGGACGAATTAATCACCACTGTGACCACTACACTTACGGCTGCGAATAGTGTGATTACCTTAAAATCCGTTGATTTAGATGGAGACGGCCCTAACCTTCCGGTGGTCTCGGTTTCAGGAGACTTGAAAGCGAACACTACGTATAACGGACGGACTACTTTTTTGAACGAAAGTATTACGCCTGCAGAGGATATTACCGAAGAAATCCGTGAAGAAGGCGATGATCATCAATTGTTTTACCAAGCACCAACGGCTATCGGCACCTTTACCTATGGCGATCAAGATGAGGATGGAAAGCCGATTGGTTTAGTATTTACCTTAAAAACAGGACCTGTAGCTGCATCAGGAGCTCTCACTGTTACGCTAAAACATGAGCCTAATAAAAATGCTTCGGGAGTTGCGACTGGAGATGGCACCAATGCCGGTGGTTCGACCGATGCTTTGGTAACTTTTCAAGTAAAAGTGGTGAACTAAATACGATTGTTTTTCCTAAAAAAAAAAGCACTGCAGCTATTTGCGGTGCTTTTTGTTTTTGGTAAAATGGTTAAAATAATTACAAAAGATTACAAAATAAACCATTTGCAATTTGTTTAAATAACGTTTGAAGTTGTTAATTTACGGAATTTGCAAGGTCATTTTTTTTATAACCCTCTAAAAATTGGTATTTTTGATGGGAACATATCCTTTAAATTTTTATGGAAGAAGTCACAAAAGTAAGTAAGTATGAATTGGGCGAAATGTTGCTCGAAATTGGATCGATGCTTATGGTCTCTGGCGCCAATACCGAGCGAATTAAAGTCACAATTAGTAGAATAGCGGGTGCTTTTGGTTGTGATTCAGAACTTTTAATTACCAATCATGCCTTGATGATTACTCTAATTTATCAAAATAAACACAAAACCTTTACCAATGTAAAGTGGGTGCCTAATATGCACTTAAATTTCAATTTGTTATCTGAAATAAGTATTATGAGTTGGAAAATTGTTTTGGAAAAATGGAGTTTGGAACGTGTCAATCAAGAATTGTCAACTTTGAATCGAAAACCCCTGTATCCAAGATTTTTGGTACTAACGGTGGTAGCGCTTGCAGGGGCTTCATTTTGTAGGTTGCTAGGAGGCGATTTTATCGAAATGGTTGCTTGTTTTGTAGCCTCTTTTACTGGACTTTTTATACGACAAGAGGCTATGAAGATGAAATTTAATTTTTACCTGTGCGTATTTTTTGGTGCTGCTACTGCTGCAATTGTTTCTGGGGTGTACTTCTATTTTAATCCCCAGCTCACTTATATTCACGCGTTTTCTACTTCGGTTTTGTTTTTAATTCCGGGAGTACCCATGATGAATGCAGTGGCAGATTTGATAGATGGTAATATTTTAAACGGAGTTACAAGAGGTATAAATGTGCTAATCATTGCCTTTGCTATTGCGTTAGGATTGCTAATGGGCTTATTAATTTATAAATTCTAAATCATGGTTATACTTGCGTTTTTAGAAAAAGGAATTTGGCTGGGCTGCGCAGCACTTGGGTTCGGTATGTTGTTCAATGTACCCAAAAGAGCTTTGTTTTCTATTTTTTTAATTGGAGCTTTAGGTGGTTTGATGAAGTTTTTTATGATGGAATTCGAAATAGGTATAGTTTTGTCTACACTATGTGGGGCTACCTTGATTGGGTTTCTCAGTGTGTTTGCTGCCTATAATCGCAACTGCCCGCCTATTACTTTTTCTATTCCAGCAGTAATTCCAATGATTCCAGGCTTGTATGCCTATAAATCGATGATTGGATTTATTGCACTTACCTCAGAGAAAGATCCCATAGCATATGCAAGAGTCTTTTTTGAAGCGCTTAACAATGGGTTGACTGCTTTTTTTGTCTTAATGGTGTTGGCCACTGGGGTAGCTGTTCCTTTGTTGGTAACCAGAAAAACAACTGTAAAAAGGATCAATGAAGTAAGCGAATAATGAATCCGAAAAGCATCTATTTTCGTTAAAAGGCGTCAGTTTTCAGATTTATTTGTTGTATTTTAAAATCATAAATACCTCTAAAACGATGAAAATTAAAATCAACACCGACAAGCGTATATAAGGGCATGAAAGAGCAGAGGCCTGTTTTTCCGCAGAAATAGGTAAAGCGTTGTCCCGTTTTGAAGGGAAAATTACAGGAGTAGCAGTGCATATTGGGGATGAAAATTACAATGAATTTGGTCTGAATGACAAACGTTGCCTCATCGAGGTGCGTCCTGCCAAGAACCCGACTTTTGCTGGTGCAGAATACACCGATACTATGAAGAAAGCATATCGTGGTGCCATCTAAAAAATAAAACGCTCTCTGGCTTATTTATTTGAGAAGCAAAAAGTCTGTTCATCAAAATGAACAGCATAAAAAAAGGCAATATTACTGTTAATATTGCCTTTTTTT
>JBOFUD010000153.1:0-2852 GCA_051652385.1 Flavobacterium sp. | reverse complement strand
TTTTTAAAACGTGCTCCTTGTTTGGCTAAACGGTCTAGATTAGGTGTTTTTAATACGGTATTCCCAGCAATACTCATTGCGTCATAGCGTTGCTGGTCGGTAATTATGAAAAGTAAATTTGGTTTTGAGCTAGTTTGCGCAAAGTTGCTGCCTGACGAAAAAGCGAAGGTAATCAGCAGTATAGCTTTCCAATAGTTGTTTCTTGATTTCATTCTGAGTATGTGTTTTATAATTTATTGTGAACAAATGAATTTAAAAATTCCTTGTATTTTCGAATTAAGGCTTGCTTTACCTTCGGATATTGAACTGAAATGTCGGTCGTTTCTGAGGGGTCGTTTTCAAGATCAAATAACAACATTTCCCCATCCATTTTTTCTGGTTTTTGGCCGGGATAATCAGCAGGCGTGGCTTGTTGCAAAGGAGCAAGAATCGTGGTGTCATCTGGCGCTCTTTCGTCAAGCCAATTTTTAGGATCAATTTCCTTATGGTAATCCGGTTTCGTTAAAAATAATTTATATTTTCCATCCCGAATTGTTCTGATGGTCGTGCCTTTCATCGTAAATACTGGAGCGTGACGCTTGGATTTTCCTTTAATTATATTCGAGATATTTTTGCCATCCAATTTTATAATAGGATTGGTTTTAATATTGGTTAAATTCATTAGAGTTGGCAGAATATCTAAGGACCAACAAGGAGTTGAGATTGTTTTTCCTGCCGGAATCTGCTTTGGGTACCTAATAATGAAAGGCACTCGAATACCACCTTCCCAATTGTTGGCTTTCATTCCCTTAAGTCCTCCAGTATTTCCGCCGTACCAAGGGCCGTTATCCGACATAAATATCACAATTGTATTTTCAAGAAGACTCAATTTTTTCAGTTTATTGATGATTTCTCCCGTAGACCAATCTAATTCTTTTATGACACTTTCGTACAACTCTTTGGAATTTCCATCTGTGAAAAACCCGCTCGAAGCGGCCAATGGTTTATGAGGCATAGCGTGCGCCAAATACAAAAAGAAAGGCTCATTTTGATTGTGATCAATAAAGTCCAAAGCCTTTGCTGTATAGTCTTGCGTAAGTTGTCGTTGGTCAACATTGGTTCTGACAATTCTTCTATTTTCTACCAATTGAACAGGTCGCATATCATTAGAATACAACATTCCATAATATTCATCAAAGCCGTGGTTCAACGGATTGAATTCTGGTTTATGGCCCAAATGCCATTTGCCAATACCTTTTGTTTTATATCCCGCTCCCTGAAAAAGTTCTCCCATAGTAACTTCAGTGGCATTGAGCCCAATATCGTTTATGCCTGCATCGGGTGCGGGGTTTTCTACCATTCCGTGACGAAGCGGAAACCTACCCGTTAGCAAACTAGCTCTCGAGGGAGCGCAATAGGGTGTCGGTACATAAAAATCGGTAAATCGAGCGCCTTCCTTTGCTAATCGGTCAATGTTTGGAGTGGGTACTTGATTTTTATTGTAACAAGAGATTTCTCCATATCCCATATCATCAGTTAAAATGATAATAACATTTGGTTTTTTGCTCCTTTTTTCAACAGGAGTATTTCCACTAAATGAATGTAATGGAATAAATACTATTGCAATTATTAGGAGTTTCAATGCGTTCATTTTATTTTTAAATTTAGCTGCTTTTATTTCAAAATATGAATTACTTTTTAAGAATTTTAATCTTTATTTCAATGGCCAATCATCTGTTCTAAAAGGAGCTACAGGGATTCCTGAAAGTCCAAAAATACTAGCTTCGGCATAATTTTTATAGGCATAGCGGACCGCCACAGGAGTAGGAACTGCATCGCTCCAAACCGCTAGTCGAGTAGTTTTGGTCTCGATCGTGGCATTGGCAGGATAAAAGACCTTGTCTTCTCCGGCTATTTCAAATCCTTTCAAATCTGTCCACATTGGGCTAATTCCTCTTTCGGCATTATTAAAGTCAACATAGATTTTGTTGTCTTTTTTTTCCATTTTACTATAAACAGGCGGCATATACAAAAAACCTTTTCTGCCATAAGTTCCTCCCAATGCCCACAAGGATAATCTCTCACCGACCGTTTCTTTATTCACGGGATGAATAAAAACGGGATTGCCAATATCCAGTGTTGTAATCATTCCTGAATTAGGGATGTCTTTCATATTTTGGAGTTGTACTTCGCGCAAACGCGCAGCCGAAGTCCCATTGGCACCTTCATAATTGAAAGGTGCAATTTGCACAAAATAAAACGGGAAAGCACCAATATTCCATTTGAATCGTAAATCGGAAACAAATGCCGGCATTAGCTTGGTATACAAATCGGCATTCGAGCGGTTACTTTCGCCCTGATACCACAAAAAACCTTTGATGGTGAAATTCGTAAGTGGCGCAATTTTAGCATTGTACATTACACAAGGAGTTGTGGTCGGGTTTTTTACAATTGAATCATTATCTAGTACTTTTGTGTTGATTTCCTTGAACGGCGCAATAGCTTCTCTACTCATCCAAGGTTCGACCATCGAGCCTCCCCAAGAAGATACAATGATGCCCACAGGAACATCCAGTACTTCTTGCAAATGTTTAGCAAAATAATAGGCTGCAGCACTGATGTTGGCCACGTTTTCCGAATTATTCTCGCCCCATTCGCCCCGGCAATCCGATTGTACTTTTTTATTGAATTGTTTTGTGTTGGTTCCTTTTATAAAATCCGTTGAGTACAATCGGATAGGTGTTTTTGGATTTGCTTTTGCAATCACATCGTTGCCTCCTTTTACAGGTTGACGTGGTGCTCCTTGCATTTGCATTTCCATATTGGATTGACCCGAACAAAACCAAACTTCTCCAATAAGTATGTTTTTAAGC
>JBOFUD010000152.1:0-1859 GCA_051652385.1 Flavobacterium sp. | reverse complement strand
TGTATTTAGTAGCCGAAGTTTCTAAAACTAATCCGTATATCAACGAACCCATTACAGTGGTGTACAAATTGTATTTTAGTTTTACTATCGGAATAACAAATTGGAGAGAGCTCAATAAACCAAAATACAATGATTTTTGGAGCCAAAATATTGACATCAAACAATTAGTTCCAGAGGAGGGAATGTTTAAAGGAGAGCGTTTTCGTTATGTAGTGTTGCGAAAAACGGTGTTGTACCCACAAAAATCCGGCAAACTCGAAATTGAACCCTTGTCGCTCGATATAGATGTTCAGTTGCCTACCAACAGGAGGGATATGTTTGGTCAAGTACTAGTGAATGAAGCGACGAAACGCGTTTCTGCGGGGTCGAAAATTATAGGAGTTAAAGGTTTGCCAGAAGCGGGCAAACCCATTGGTTTTTCGGGAGCTGTTGGCAGTTTTGATTTTAAAGTTACGCCAAGCAAAACGACTCTAAGGAACGGTGAAAGTCTTGAATTGGTGGTCAGTGCTGCCGGAAAGGGGAATCTGAAATTATTTAGTTTGCCCAAGCCGGTGGTGCCCAATGCTCTAGAAATGTATGATGCTGTACATACTGAATCGGTCAATACGCCACTTTCTGGGATGGCAGGTAAAATTTCAGATAGTTACACCATTATTCCGCAATTTAAAGGAACTTATCCAATAAAAGCCATGGAGTTTTCTTATTTTGATTTGAATTCTGGTGTCTACAAAACCATTAGTTCACCTGAAGTTTTGATCACGGTTTTAGACGGGCCAACGGTCTCTACGAATCCCGCTAGCGGTTCCACTCATAAGAATCAAAGTAGCGTATTGGAGCAATTCAAGTTTATCAAACTGAAAACCGCTTTGGCCGATGTTGATGCGCCTGATTTTTATGACTCCAACGTATACTGGGCTTTGTTACTAATTCCATTTGGGCTACTGCCTTTCATTATCCTATTTAAAAAGAAAAAAGAGGCGCTAGATGGCGATATTTTTGGAAATCGAATCAAAATGAATAATAAATTGGCCAAGAAATATTTATCCGAAGCCAAGAAACAACTGGCCAACAAAGAATTGTTTTATGTAGCTCTTGAGAAAGCGATGCATAATTTCTTGAAAGCCAAATTACATATCGAAACTTCAGAAATGAGTAAAGATAATATTCAAGAATTATTGTTGTCTAGAAAAGCGAATCCTGAAGCTGTAAATGATTTTATTGCCTTAACAGAGAATTGCGAAATCGCACGTTATGCGCCTTCTTCTGGTGCTTCGATTCAACAAGATTTTGATAAAGCGGTCGAAATTATTTCAGGATTAGAAAAACAGATTGTTTAACCACAGCGTGCAGAAGCGTAATCAAGAGTAAGTAAATGAGCACTTTAAAAACGTGTCCTTGATGATTTGTTTCTGATCCTTGTGTTTAAAATTAAAGTAATATATGAAAAATATAGTTTATTTGTTATTGTTTATAACCAATATTTTAGCTGCTCAAACTGGTTTTGAAACGGGCAATGCTCTGTACAAAAGAGGGCAGTACGAACAAGCTATTCAGGCCTATGAATCGGTGGCGCGGGTAGGAAAAAAGGAATCAGCCGAATTGTATTTTAATTTGGGTAATTGTTATTATAAGCTTAACAAAGTAGCGCCAGCCATTTTTAACTATGAAAGGGCGCTGGTTTTGAGTCCTAATGATACTGAAATTCAAAACAATTTGAAATTTGCCCAAAAGCGAACCATAGACGAGATAAAAGTGTTGCCCAAAGTTGGCTTCGAGAAGCTGATTCGGGACTTTACGGCTTTTTATCACTACAACTCTTGGGCGTGGATCTCCATAGGTTTTTCAGTGTTCTTTTTGCT
>JBOFUD010000151.1:0-7527 GCA_051652385.1 Flavobacterium sp. | reverse complement strand
AGCTAGCGACCGTAGGTTTCGCACCCTGAGATTGGCACTGTCATGCACAGGAGAATACACTGCTTACCACGGGGGAACCAAAACATTGGCCTTGGCAGCGATGAATGCTACGATGACCCGAGTGAATGCTGTTTTTAATCGTGATCTAGCATTGAAGTTGGTGCTTGTGGCTGATAATGTAAAGGTGATTTTTGATGACGCCACTACTGATCCCTACAGCGCCGTTGTGGGAGGTAATGCTCCCTCTTTGTGGAGTTCGGAATTAGAAAAAGCGGTGAGTAGTGCTTTGGGAGCGTCTAATTATGATATAGGTCATTTGTTTGGTGCATCGGGTGGTGGTGGTAATGCAGGTTGCATAGGGTGTGTATGTAATTTCGATAAAGCAAGGGCTTACACCTCTCCCTCCAATGAAAGGCCTGAAGGAGATCTGTTTGATATTGATTTTGTGGCCCATGAGTTTGGTCATCAATTAGGGGCAACGCATACTTTTTCGCATGAATTAGAGGATGAGCAAACCAATGTTGAACCCGGAAGTGGGTCTACGATTATGGGGTATGCCGGAATTACAGATTTTAATATTCAAAACAGTTCTGACGATTATTTTGGCTTTGTGAGTATTAATCAAATTCAACAAAACATGGCTACTAGATCTTGTCTTATCCCGATGGCGATAGCCACGCCTTTGTTTGGGGTAAATGCTGGTGTGGATTATACCATTCCCAAAAACACTCCTTTTCAGTTAAAAGGCACGACGAGCGGAGCTGTGAATGGCGCATTTACCTACGTTTGGGAGCAAAATGATTCGGCTGTCACCGCTTTTGGCGCCAACAGTTTGGCTATTGCAAATAAGCCTGACGGTCCTTTGTTTCGCTCTTTTCCCCCTTCGGGAGCGTTGGATCGTTATTTTCCGTCGTATGACAAAGTGCTCGTGAATCGATTAAACAGCGAATGGGAGTCTGTTTGTAGTGTGGGGCGTACCTTAACCTTTGTTTTTACGGCAAGGGATAATGCGGCTTTGGGATTTGGCCAAACTGCCTCCGACGAAACTAAAATTACTGTTAGTAATACGGTGGGGCCTTTTCAGGTAACTTCCCAAAATACGGCTGATTTGAGTTGGAGTCAAGGGTCGACTCAAGCCATTTCTTGGAGTGTGAATGGCACCAATTCGCTGTCAGGTGCAGCCAATGTCGATATAAAACTGTCGGTTGATGGAGGAGCAACTTTTCCAATAACGTTGGTTGCCAACACCCCAAATGATGGTTCGCAAGCTATTGTTGTGCCCAATATTGAGGCCGCAGTTAATTGTAGAATTTTAATCGCGCCGACTAATTCTGTTTTTTATGCGTTGAATAGTGTTCCTTTTGCAATTGGTTTTACCACATTCTCGGCTTGTAATACCTATCCATTTGCTGCCCCAATCTCTATTCCCGATGGGATTGGCGCCTATACAACCAAAGAAATTGTCGTTCCCCCAGGGCTCGGTGAAGTCGTGGCTGTTACTGTTGATCTTGTAATTTCACATGCTTATTTGTCTGATGTGGAGTTGGAAATTGTAAGCCCTCAAAACAAAACGGTTCGTTTGTTGCAGAGAATTTGTTCCGATGCAAATACAACATTGCGACTAACTCTTGACGATGGCGGAGTTATTGTCAATTGCGCTAATACTTCGGCTCAGGTCATTACTCCAGCTGATTTATTGAGTGGTTTTAACTCGCAAGACCCGTCAGGAACTTGGATTTTAAGAGTAAGAGATCGCTTTCCGGTGGATAGTGGTTCCATTACGACAGCGTCTGTTACTATTTGTTCCAAAAAAGCGACGCTGGGGTATACAGATTCTAAAATTGATGATTTTAATTTTTATCCCAATCCATCAAATGGTGGTTTTACAATTCAATTTAATGGTGAATCCAAAGGTGAAGTGTTGGTTACGGTACACGATTTTATGGGACGGAAAGTACATCAAGAGCAATTTCCGAATGCTTTGTATTTCGAGGAGCGTATTGATTTGAAGAATGTAAGGGCGGGAGCGTACTTACTTACTGTTGAAGATGGAAATCGAAAACAAACTCAAACAATACTTGTGAACTAATGGCTTCTGATGTCAGTAGCAAGAGCAATTTTTGAGTTTAAATTTACAACGCGTTATTTAGGTTGAAACTCTTAAAAGAAAAAACGGGCTCGTTGGTTTTTATTTGCGTAGGAGCTGTATTTTGTAGCCACTTCCGATGTTGGCTGTGCGTTTTTTGAAGTAAAACTATCATTTAAGAACGGAATGGCGATATAACCAATGTGTTGAAAAGCGACACCCTGACGTTTTTTTTTGTGACTTAAATTTTCAAAAATGCGGTTTTTTACTAGGTTAGCATCAGGTGTTATTTTCCGTTAAAGGTGGTCATTGTATTTTCTAAGCCAGCTGTTCCAAAAGATTTGATGATTTCTGAGGCGATTTCAAGTCTTTCGGGTAGTTTTTCTTTTTCGCTTTCATCCCATTCACCCAAAACATAATCAATTTGTTGTCCTTTTTTGAATTCATCGCTGATGCCGAATCGAAATCGGGTGTATTCTTGTGTATTCAAAACAAGATTGATGTTTTTGAGTCCGTTATGGCCGCCGTCGCTTCCTTTTTTGCGGATGCGAATGGTGCCGAAAGAGAGATTCAAATCATCGGTGATTACAAATACATTTTCTAAAGCGATGTTTTCTTTTTCCATCCAATATTTTACGGCTTTTCCGCTCAAATTCATGTAGGTGTTGGGTTTTAGTAACAAAAAGGTGCGTCCTTTGAATTTGTATTCGGCTAGGGCGCCTAGTTTTACGGTTTGAAAGTCTACGTTTTCCTTTCGGGCTAAAAAGTCGAGTACTTTAAAGCCGATGTTGTGACGGGTATTGACATATTCGGCACCAATGTTGCCTAGGCCTACGATTAGAAATTTTTTACTCACTTTTTCAATATTGTTTTTTTGGTGTTCGTCAACTGCCGGTTTCAATTTGTTTTCTTGTGCTGCTATTATGGGTGATGAAAACAGCTTGTGTATCCATTTGATCATGATGCAAAAATAAGTTTTATTGGTGAAAATGGCTTCTAAATTGTATAGTTTAAGTGTTTTTTGATATTTTTTTTGACAACAAGAAAGAACTAATGTGCCTAGCTAGCCCCGATGGGAGGGAAAATCCTTTTTTTTATAGCTGGCCGGTTTTTTTAAACGGGTCAGGTATAAAAAAAAGATTGGAAGGACAGCGGGAATCCTGTTGGCTGTAGGGGTTGATTCTTTCGCTCCTTTTCAAAAAAAAAGCGCCAGTGTTGAAACTGACGCTTTGATATTGAGATTGAAAAAAATTATTTTTTCTTTCCTTTTGCAGGTGCTTTTGCTGCTTTTGCTGCTTCTTGAGCGGCTTTCATAGCGGCACGAGAGATCTTCACTTGACAGATAACAGTGTTGTCTGGGTGCATGATTTTGAAGTTTGGTGTAGGTACTTTAGTTACATACAATTTGTTACCCATGTCTAATGGAGTAATGTCAGCTTCAACAAAATCAGGAAGATTTTTTGGTAAAGCTTTTACTTTTAATTTACGGTTGTTGATACGTAAATCACCACCGCCCATAACTCCTTTAGAGTTACCAACGATTTTTACAGGAACTTCCATAGTAATTTCTTTATCCTCGTGGATTTCGAAAAAGTCGATGTGTAAGATTTTGTCAGACACAGGGTGTACTTGAATGTCTTGTAAAATAGCATTGAAAGTTTTTCCGTTTGCAAGCTCAATCACAACTGTGTGTGCGTTTGGGGTGTAAACCAAGTTCTTGAAAGCTATAACTTCCGCTGAAAAATGAACTGCCTGATTTCCTCCGTATAAAACGCAAGGAACCAATCCAGCATTACGTAAGGCTTTAGTTGACACTTTACCCACGCTTTCTCTTTCTGATCCTTTAATTGTAATCGATTTCATTGTAAATATTTATATAGTTATTAATTAAACTCTTTTTTGGAGTGTTTAGTAATTGGTTATTAGTGATTAGTCTGTTTTTTTTGCTAATTACTAATGACTAAAAGCTATTCACTAATTTTACATTATAAACTTCCCGCTTATGGAGTTGTTATGATGTACCATGTGCATTACTTCGGCAAAAAGTGGGGCACAACTCAATACTTTTATTTTGTGCGAGGTTCTTTTTAAAGGGATAGAATCGGAAACAATCAATTCGGTTAATTGTGATTTTTCTATTTTTTCGTAAGCCTCGCCAGATAAAATGGCGTGCGTACAAATAGCTCTAACACTTAAGGCTCCTTTTTCGATCATTAAATCGGCTGCTTTGGCTAGGGTACCTCCAGTGTCGATCATATCGTCTACCAGAATAACATTTCTTCCTTTTACTTCTCCAATTAATTCCATCGATTCGATGATATTGGCGGCTTTTCTTTGTTTGTAACAAATCACTACGTCTGATTCTAAAAATTTAGAATAGGCATACGCTCTTTTGGAACCTCCCATATCGGGTGATGCAATGGTTAAATTTTCTAATCCTAACTCTTTTACGTAAGGAAGGAAAATAGTAGAAGCGAACAAATGGTCTACTGGTATTTCAAAAAACCCTTGAATTTGATCTGCATGCAAATCCATCGTCATTACTCTCGTTGCTCCTGCTGCATCCAACAGGTTGGCGACCAATTTGGCTCCAATTGGTACTCTAGGTTTGTCTTTTCGATCTTGTCTTGCCCATCCAAAATAAGGAATTACAGCGGTGATGTGTCTAGCGGAAGCTCTTTTGGCTGCGTCGATCATCATTAATAACTCCATCAGATTGTCGGAGGTTGGAAATGTTGAGCAAACAATAAAAACACGAATACCTCTGATCGATTCTTCGAAAGAAGGTTGAAATTCTCCGTCGCTATATTTAGCTAAGGTTACTTTTCCCAAGGGGATTCCGTAATTTTTTGCAATTTGCTCTGCAAGATTTACACTTTGTGAACACGCAAAAATTTTAGCTTCTGGTTCTAGGTGTGACATTTAGTATTTTTTTTTTAAAGCCGAAACAATTTTTAGCCTTTTTTTGGTCTGTCGACTAATGAAAGTGTGCTAAATTGCTCGGTTGTAGTTAGTTGGTGTGTGTTGTTTTTACGAGGTGCAAATTTATGAAATTTATTTAAGACTGGGAGAAAAAAAATAAGTATTTTTTGTTGGACATTTAATTATATTTTCTACATTTGCACCGTGTTAAAGAAACAACGGTTTAGCTACCACTAAATTGTTCTTTATGCGTGAAGCAACTGTTGTTGTTTCGGTCTGCTAAGCCCGGATGGCGGAATTGGTAGACGCGCTGGTCTCAAACACCTGTGGGAAACCGTGCCGGTTCGACTCCGGCTCCGGGTACTTAAAAACCTCGTAATCATTGGATTACGAGGTTTTTTTATGGATTCTTTTTTTATTTTCTATTTTGCAAAAGTGGAAAGTGTTAATAAAAAATCCCAAAAACCAGTAGTGGAATTTGGGATTTTTTGTGCCAGAAAAAGGTTGAATTACAATTCAAAGGCTTTTTTTGGATTGTTGTCACACAACAACTCTAATGGGTTTTCTAGTGCTTCTTTAACAGCGACCAAGAAGCCCACAGACTCACGTCCGTCGATGATTCGGTGGTCGTATGAAAGTGCCACGTACATCATGGGGTGAATTTCAACTTTGCCGTTTACAGCAATTGGACGCTCGATGATGTTGTGCATTCCTAGAATTCCTGATTGGGGTGGGTTGATGATTGGGGTAGATAGCATACTTCCAAAAACTCCACCATTGGTAATTGTAAAGGTGCCACCTGTCATGTCGTCTACGGTGATTTGACCATCGCGTGCTTTGATAGCCAAACGCTTGATGTCTGCCTCTACTCCGCGGAAGGTTAGGTTTTCGGCGTTGCGCACTACGGGTACCATTAAACCTTTAGGGCCTGAAACTGCAATGGAGATATCACAAAAATCAAAACCAATTTTATAGTCACCATCCATCATTGAGTTAACGTCTGGATACAGTTGTAATGCTCTGGTTACCGCTTTGGTAAAGAATGACATGTATCCCAAGCCTATTCCTCCATGTTTGGCTTTAAAAGCGTCTTTGTATTCATTACGCAACCTATTAATAGGTGTCATGTTTACTTCATTGAACGTAGTTAACATCGCCGTTTCGTTTTTGGCAGCCACTAATCTTTCGGCTACTTTGCGACGCAACATCGATAATTTAGTGCGTTCCTGCGCGCGACTTCCTCCGGTTGTTGGCGTGCCCATAGAAGGTACTGCATTTATGGCATCTTCTTTGGTGATTCTTCCTGCTTTTCCAGTACCAACGATTGTTTCCGGTGCTATGTTTTTTTCGTCTAAAATTTTTCTCGCCGCTGGAGATGGCGTGCCTGCTGCATAACTTGGAGCTACAACTTGCTCTTGGATTGCTGCTGCTTTTGCTTCAGGCTTAGGTGTTTCGCTTGCTGGAGTTACAGCTGGTACGGGTGCTTCGCTTGTTGGTTTTGCAACTGATGTATCGATCAGGCATACTACGGATCCTACGGCCACAGCATCTCCTTCCTCTGCTTTTAGTGTGATAATTCCGCTTGCTTCTGCAGGTAATTCTAAGGTTGCTTTGTCTGAATCTACTTCTGCTATTGCTTGGTCTTTCTCTACATAATCGCCATCTTTTACCAACCAAGTGGCAATTTCCACTTCTTTGATGGATTCCCCTGGTGATGGGACTTTCATTTCTAAAATCATCTTCTTTTAGTTTATTGTTTGTAGCTTATTGTTTATGGTCTTTGGTTTGTGATAGGTTTGTAACAATCACAACCGTTTTTATCTAAATAAATTTTTGTCAAACACCATTTTTATTGCGTCGGCGTGTCGGCGTTTGGCTCTGGTATAACTTCCTGATGCTGGAGCGGCATACGCTCGTAAGGAGGCTAATCTCCATTTCACCAAGTCAAAATTGGCTAACATAAACGTGTATGCTCCCATGTTTTTCGGTTCTTCCTGTGCCCAAACATAGTCATCGGCGTTTGGATATTGCGCTATAATGGTTTTTAATTGTTCAATAGGCAAGGGGAATAGCTGTTCAATTCGTACCACTGCTACGTCCATTCTTCCATTAATGGCTCTTTCAGCTGTAATGTCGTAATAGAATTTACCCGTGCAGAATACCAAAGTTTTTACGTTAGTTTTGTTTACTGTTGTATCGTCTATGGTTTCTTGAAATTGACCATCTGTAAAATCAGCCAAAGGCGATACGCATCTTGGATCGCGAAGTAAGCTTTTTGGAGTAAAGACAATCAAAGGTTTGCGGAAATTGGTTTTCATTTGTCTTCTCAGCAAGTGAAAGAAGTTGGCTGGTGTAGTGCAATCAGCTACGAACATATTGTGGCGAGCGCAAAGTTGTAAATAACGCTCCATTCTGGCCGAAGAATGTTCTGCGCCTTGCCCTTCGTATCCGTGGGGCAACAACATTACGATTCCGTTTTGGTTGTTCCATTTGTCTTCACCACACGAAATGTATTGGTC
>JBOFUD010000150.1:0-1588 GCA_051652385.1 Flavobacterium sp. | reverse complement strand
CATTATTGATAATTCCGGCAAAAGAGAGCGTTTTGGTAACGTTTTGTTCTAGATTTTTAAGCGCTTCCAAGCGCACATTGCAGAAATATTTCATCTCGAATTTGTAATCATCCAAGGGATGTCCTGAAATGTAGATTCCGACTACTTCTTTTTCTTTGGCTAGTTTTTCCATAGTGCTCCAATCTTCGCAGGGAGGCACAATGGGTTCGGCGATTTGTACTTCACTGGATTCGCCAAACAAACTCACTTGCGACGAATTTTCATTCTCTTGAAATTTTGCACCATAGCGAATGGCTTTTTCATAAAAAGTGATTCCATCGCCATCGTCGTGAAAGTACTGTGCTCTTGTGGTACCTTCAAACGAATCAAAACCGCCAGCTAAAGCCAAATTTTCGATGGCTTTTTTATTGGCTGCTCTTAAATCGATACGTTTGGCGAGATCGAAAATGGACTTGTACTTACTGTCTTTTCTATTTTCTACAATAGTTTCTACTGCCCCTTGCCCCACGCCTTTGATGGCGCCCATTCCAAAACGAACCGCATACTCTTCGTTTACGGTAAATTTATAGAACGATTCATTTACATCGGGGCCCAAAACTTGCAAGCCCATTCGCTTGCATTCTTCCATAAAGAATGAAACTTGTTTAATATCGTTCATGTTATTAGAGAGCACCGCCGCCATATACTCGGCGGGATAATGCGCTTTTAAAAAAGCCGTTTGATAGGCAATCCACGCGTAGCAAGTAGAGTGCGATTTATTAAAAGCGTAACTCGCGAATGCTTCCCAGTCTTTCCAAATTTTTTCCAAAACTGTTGCATCGTGCCCTTTGGCCGCAGCTTGTTCTACAAATTTTGGTTTCATTTTGTCCAACACTTCTTTTTGTTTTTTTCCCATTGCTTTACGCAAAACGTCAGCCTCCCCTTTGGTAAATCCGGCCAACGATTGGGACAAAAGCATTACCTGTTCTTGGTATACTGTAATTCCGTAGGTTTCCCCTAAATATTCTTCACAGGCATCGAGATCATATTTTATTTCTTCTTCGCCATTTTTTCTTCGAACAAAAGAAGGAATATATTCTAACGGACCTGGACGATACAAGGCATTCATCGCGATCAAATCCCCAAAAACAGTAGGTTTCAAATCCTTCATGTATTTTTGCATTCCGGGCGACTCGTATTGAAAAATCCCAACGGTCTCCCCCCTTTGGAAGAGCTCATAGGTTTTGAGGTCATCAATTGGAAACGTATCGGGATCCAATTGGATTCCGGTTCGGTATTTCACCAATTTAACCGTATCTTTTATCAAGGTTAGGGTTTTCAACCCCAAGAAGTCCATTTTTAGCAATCCTGCACTTTCGGCCACCGAGTTATCGAACTGGGTGACATACAAATCCGAATCCTTAGCGGTGGTTACGGGAACGAAATTGGTAATATCCGAAGGTGTAATAATCACCCCACAGGCGTGAATTCCAGTATTTCGCATGGAACCCTCTAGGATTTTTGCTTGTTGAATGGTTTCTCCTGCCAAGTCGCCTCCGTTGGCAATAGCGATTAATTCTTTAACTCCTTCAAATTCATCGGAACGCAA
>JBOFUD010000149.1:0-1522 GCA_051652385.1 Flavobacterium sp. | reverse complement strand
TTTACCGAAAAAGTCAGCCTATCTTGGGCCTTGAGTTACGAAATTCCCACGTGTTTTTTGAGCGTGGATTATACCGGAAGTTATACCGGCAGCATGCGTTTGCCCTTGTTGTCGCCACTCGATCCACGCCGCGAGTATTCCTTGCCGTACAGTATTCAAAACATCCAAATCACGTACAAGAAATTCCACAACTTGGAGTTGTTTGGCGGCGTCAAAAACCTCATGAATTGGACCCCCAATCGCGGCAATCCCTTCCTGATTGCGCGTGCCCATGACCCTTTTGACAAGCAAGTCACCTTCGATAGCAAGGGCGTGGCACAATCTACTCCCGACAATCCTTATGCGCTCACTTTCGATCCCACCTACGCCTACGGACCCAACCAAGGTATTCGCGCTTTTGTGGGCTTGCGCTGGCATTATGATTAAACCCAGAATCCGCATTAGACTTCGTTGCGAAACTGAATTGTTCAATAAAAACAAGAGCTCACGGACTATTTTTGAAGATGGAATACTTTTGTATTTTGAATTTAAAAATGGGAGTAAGTTCTTGGTTTTGAAGAAGAATTTAGTTGTAGTAGATTTCTAATGCGGAATCTGGGTTAAATTGGTTATAAATCAAAAAGTCGGATAGATTGCTCTATCCGACTTTTCTTTGAAAGCTAATTAACACAAAAACAGCATGTGTAGTTTTTGGTTAATGAACTGTTCAATACAATCCTACTTCCTCCAAAAGCTATTTATTTACTTCAATAAAAAGTAGTTCTTGTTGAAACGCATGCAATTGCATTTCTAATTCATTGGCGATTACCGCAAAGCAGCTTGTATTCAATAATAAATTTTGATAGTAACTAATGCCGTCCAACATATTCTTTTTGAACGAATGGAGTTTTTTAAGTTGTGCTGCGGTCATTTCATTCGAAGCTTCCGCACATTCATTTTTAAAATAGTCCAGATACATTTTTAACTCTTTAATGAAAACATTCGGGCGATGCGTTACTCGAAGTACCGTGTCGTTTCCGTAAATGTGCTGTATCATTTTTTTCAAAGAAACCTCTTGGTCAAAGTAGGCCAAGTTGGGTCCTGGACAAATCACAATTCCTTGGTCTTGTCCCTTAATCGGAATGTTGTTTTCTAAATACGAAGCATTGGCCAATCCCACACACAAACAGGACTTTTCAGTAATGCTGTTTTTGTTTTTTTGGTATTGATCTTGTGTAAGTGTGGGTCTCTTTTCTTCAAGTGTCTCCAATTGAAGATCTTGAAATTTCTTCGATGCGGTACAAATTCCGTTGCCATTGGCGTCTTTATGCAGTGCCAAAAATTTCTTCGGACAAGAGCTGCCTGCTTTGTTGGCTTCGATGCGTTTTTCTCTCGCAATCTCATTGCTGGTGCCTCTTAAGGTATTAAAAGGGACGCCCAAAGGCGAAATGTGACTTAAATAAAAATCTTTTTCTTGTGCTTTCGCTAAAAGATTTCGGGTGTTTTGATCTACAGAAGTCGCTTCTGGAACCAATAAAAATGG
>JBOFUD010000148.1:0-1898 GCA_051652385.1 Flavobacterium sp. | reverse complement strand
TGTTGCTCAAACAACGAAAAATTATAGGGCTGATATCCGTGATCAATCCAAGTAGTAAGTTCTGAAAAGGGAGGATTGAAAGTATGAAAACTAGTCTTACTTTCGGGGTTGGGAAGCAAAGATTGCGTCAAAGAATGATAACACAATTCATGTCCATCCTGTCGCCAAAGTTCCAATTCGTCCGCATCGTGTTCATAGGAAGCATTATCGGCTCGTTTCGAAAAATGGGATAAGAAAAATCCTTTGGTCACTTTAATCCCATTTTCTTTGAAAAATTGTCTTTGTAGCACCAAGTTTTCGGCGGTATCAAAATCGCAATGGTCGGTAAAACAAACGATAGCCGAAAAAGGAATCTTAGAGCGGCTAAATTCGATAGCATTTTGTGTAGAAAACAATAAGGCCAAAGGTGGTAACTCATAAAAATTGGGGGTTACCGGCTTTAATTGTCTATCATTCGCAGGCATCGTATACTGCGTAATCGTGGCAGCAAACGCTGGATTGAAACGCCACAAGAGTACCGATTTGTTTTTGGGATGCACTTCCCAAATCCCCCCCAAGATATTGGCTTGTACCAGCATCCCGTTCGACAATTTGATGATTTTAGGACAAAATGCATTGGCCACCCAAGGCGTATCGGCATCCAACCATTGATAATCATGCGATCGGTATTGGCTCACGGGAAGCTCAAATCGGATCTCCAAATCAAAGGATAGCAAGGAAAGGGTTAAAAACGGTTCGAGCAACAGCGTCACTTTATGAGGATGACTGTTGTCGTAAACCACTTGTTTTTTACCTGTAGGCAAAGTAATAAAAATGGAGTGTATCACTATATTTGGGGCTAATTCCTAGTAAGGATTCATTTGGATTCGTTCGTTGCTCATATCACGTTTGCAACTACCTTTAAAAAAAGCAAAGATATAAAAGTGTACAAAAGCGAGAGCTTTTTTGACAAGGATAAAACAGTTCCGGTGTGACAGACAAAAATCTGCTTCGGATTCACCAAATTCAGTCTATTTTGGTGAATTCAATTCACCAAAATAGACTGAAGTAAGACAAAAACTTTTTTTTGCTTTATCGGTTATCCAAAAAGTAACGCTTCCCTTCTTGAAAAAGAGGTTACTTTTTATTTTGAATAGACAATTCATTTGCCCAAAACAAACTCCTTTGCCATTGCTTTTGAAAATTACGAAAATAAAGCACTGGATTTTTGATTTTCTGCCTACGGTAAAACTTAAAAAACAATAGTGTTTTATACCCTAAAACCTGCACTGCTGTATCGTGTTTTTGCTTAACATACATAATAGTGGGTGACGGCTTGGGTTGAAGCAGATCTGACTGCCATTGCAACACTGGCTTGGTTCGAAATCCTCCCATAGGCGCTTTTAAATGCGTGATTTCAGGTGTTGGAAAATAAACAATATCGACTCCTACGTTTCGTAATTGTAACCCAAAATCCGTGTCTTCACCATACCCAAATTCAAGGGCAGGATCATATTGAATATTCCCTATTAAACGGGTCTTTACAAAACTACAACCAGAACCAAAAGAACCCCACTGCATCGTCCTTTTGAATTTTTTGTTTTCTAAATAATTAGCCGCATAACATCCAAAAGTAATGGCATCAAAACCGAACAATTCATTGGTAGCAAAGCCCTTCTCAATAAAAGTAGCAGCTATTCGAATATCATCATCGGCCATAAACACCCACTCACTTTCTACTTGTCCCAAAGCTAAATTTCTGGCATTACAAGCGCCTGCCTGATGGGTAAACGTATGTTTAATGACAAAGGGCCAGGCTTCGGTTTCCAAATAATCCAATTCAGAAACACTTCCTGTCAACGGATTTTGCTCTACAATAATCACGTTTTTGGGTAAATGGGTTTGCTGCGCCAAATCTT
>JBOFUD010000147.1:0-2176 GCA_051652385.1 Flavobacterium sp. | reverse complement strand
GCGCTTAGAAATGGATTTTCAACGGGTTTGTCGGAAATGGCATTCAGACCATAATCTTCAAGAAAAGAGGTGAAACCTTCGTCCATCCATCCGTGTTTGGATTCGTTGGAAGCCAAAATGTGTTGGAACCAAGAGTGCGCCATTTCGTGACCGGTAACTCCCAATAATCCTTCGAAACTTCCTTCGCCCAAGATCAAAGTACACATGGCATATTCCATTCCGCCATCGCCACCCTGAATTACAGAATATTGTTTATAAGGGTAATCGCCAACGGTTTGATTATACACCTTCATCAATTCGACCGTTTTGGGTTGCAAGGCTTTCCAATTGGCAATAATCTTTGGATTGTTTTTATAAATGAAATGCAAATCGACATTATTGGGTCCTTTGACCACATCGTGCAAAAAGTTTTTGTCGGCCGCCCAAGCAAAATCATGTACTTCGGGCGCATAAAAATGCCACGTTAGGGTTTTGGCTTTTTTATTTACCGGAACCGTTACGCCTTTGTCTTGATAGCCAAAACCAATGTCGTTTTTGTTTTGCAAATAACCAGATCCACCCAAAACATAGGCTTTATCAATCGTTATTTTTACATCAAAATTGGCCCAAACGCCATGAAATTCACGAGCAATATACGGATCGGCGTGCCAACCTTCAAAATCAAATTCGGCTATTTTGGGGTACCATTGCGTCATAGAAAGTTCGACACCTTCTTTGTTATTACGTCCTAAACGACGCACTTGCACTGGTACTTGTCCTTCAAAATCTAGGGTAAAAATAGTTGAGGCTCCCGGTAAAATCGGTTTCGCCAAGGTGACTTCAAGTATCGTTCCTACTTCTTTTGCGGTGGCTACTTTTCCATCTTGTTTAAAATTGGTAATGTGTAAAAACCCAATTTCGTTCGGTTTCAAATCCTTGATACGACTTTGTTTGGTTTCCACCCCATTGATCGTGGCTTTGTGCACCATTCGACCGTCTGGATCTTTAATGGTTTGAATTCTTGCATCCATTTCGCTTCCGGGTTGAAAAGCATTGGCATACAAATGATAGAACACTCTAGTTAAGGTCTCGGGGGAGTTATTGGTGTACACCAATTCTTGTTTGCCTTGGTATTGATAGGTTTTCACATCCATTTTCACATCCATTTTGTAATCGGCGTGTTGTTGCCAATAGGTCGTGTTTTGAGCGGAAAGCCATCCAAAGCTGGACAGTAGAAGCGAGACTACAACTATTTTTTTCATTCTATTTACTTTATAATTATTGACTGTTGAAAGGAGTTACCCTTGTATTTTCTTTTTAGATTTAGCGCCATTTGTCATTTGTTCAGCCATTTGAAAGGCATTGTACGCATTGACCATTTTAGCAGAACGCGCAACCTCGGTTGCTTTCTTTTGTTCTTTATTTTCTCCTACTACCACATTTTCAGGCAAAGCATTTCCAGAATTCATCAAAATTTGTTTGACTTGTTTGGCTGATAATTTTGGGAAATAAGAACGAATCATGGCCGCTACACCTGCTACATTGGGAGAAGCCATAGAGGTTCCTTGCAGATATTTGTATTTATTATTCGGAATGGTCGCATAGATTTCATCGCCAGGGGCAAAAACATCAACATTGAAAGCGCCATAATTGGAGAAATTGGTGATCACTTCTGGTCCGTAGTTATGATTAATGGCACCCACAGTAATTACGTTGGAAGCAAATTCTGTTTTGTAATCATCAGAATCGTTCGGGAAATTTGAATTTTCAGGTAAATCAATATTTAAACCATCATTTCCGGCGGCATGCACAAAAAGTACGTCTTTTTTCTCGGCATATTTAATCGCGTCGTACACCCATTGTTTTTGAGGAGAAAAACTTTTTCCGAAACTTCCGTTAATGACTTTGGCCCCATTGTCTACTGCATAACGAATGGCCAAAGCAATGTCTTTGTCATATTCATCGCCATCTGGAACGGCACGAACGGTCATAATTTCAACATTATTAGCCACCCCATCTCCGCCTAAATTATTGTTTCGGGTTTGAGCAACAATCCCTGCAACGTGAGTACCATGTAAGGCTTCTTCCTTCTCGGGACCAAAAACACTATTGTTACCATATTTGGTGTTTTTGATGTCATTGGGATTATCGCCCACAATTTTACGACCATCCAATTCTAGATTCAAATTGTAATTCA
>JBOFUD010000146.1:0-2120 GCA_051652385.1 Flavobacterium sp. | reverse complement strand
AAATTGCGAATTGGTAGCAATTCTAGCTTTACTATTGGTAATGGCTTTTTCGAAATTTTGAGTCACTTTCCATGGAGTATAGGGTGCAGCGTCAATTTTGTCCCAAGGCATAGCGTTGTCTAAATCGCGTTCTCCCATTTTCAAATAAGCATAACGATCTGGCATCACCACATCGCTACTTACACCTTCGCGTTGTGTAGAACCTCCGTTTATTCTGTAAAATTTCTGGGTAGTAGCTTTTAACGCCCCTAGATCGCCTACAGAGCTATTTCTGACAAATTGATTTAAATCAATCACATTTTGCACCGTTCCTTTTCCATAGGTTTGTTTACTTCCAATTATTATTCCGCGTTTATAATCTTGTATGGCTGCCGCTAATATTTCGGAAGCGGAAGCTGAAAAGCTATTGACCATAATTACTAACGGACCATCCCACTCTATTTTTGGATCCGTATCGTACAGAACTTCTTTTTTCTTACCAGCTGAGTTTACTTGAACTATTGGTCCTTCGTGAATGAATAATCCCGCAATGTCTACTACTGTTGATAGCGATCCGCCACCATCAGCTCTAACATCCAAAACAATTCCGTTAACTTTTGCCTGTTTTAAGCGCTCCACTTCAATGGCAATATCTTTTCCGGCATCTCGACCATCACGATTTTCAAAATCGATATAAAATTTAGGCAAATAAATAACACCATATTTTAAACCGTTTTTTTCGACTATGCTTGATTTAGCATAGGTCTCTTCTATCTCAACTACATCGCGAACAATTGAAATGTTTTTGATGGTGCCATCTACCTTTTTTACGGTTAAGCGAACAATAGTTCCTTTTGGCCCTTTGATTTTTTTTACAACATCATCCAGACGCATGCCCACCACATCCACGGGCTCTGCACTTGCTTGCCCAACTTTTAAAATAAGATCACCCGCTTCTAATTGTCTTCCTCTCCAAGCGGGGCCTCCTGAAATCAATTCACTAATTTCGGTAAAATCATTTTTCTTTTGCAAACGAGCGCCAATACCTTCTAATTTACCGCTCATGCTTACGTCAAAACGCTCTTTTTCTTCTGGTGCAAAATAACTCGTATGAGGATCGAAGCGCGTCATGATAGAGTTTATGTAGACTGTAAACCAATCATCACGAGTTAATTCTTTGATAAAACCAAAAGACTCATCAAGTGATTTTCCAATATTAGTTCTGCTTTCTACTTCGAGTTCGTTAAAAGTTTTTATTTTGAGATTTTTTTCTGTTTTCGTGCTCGCGTCCATGCCTAATTCCGAACTTAATTCGCTCGGTTTTGTTTGCTCGGTTGATGCTGTTGCGGGCTTTTCTTTGGATGTTTCTGTGCTTTTTTCTTTATTTTCCTGTACCCTTAAACGTTCCGTTATGGAGGATAAAGCAGATAGTTTCATTTGTTTGCGCCATCTGTCTACCAATTCCTGGTTGTTTTTGGCATAAGGCATTTTTTCATAATCGGTATCAAAACTCTCCTCGATCGTAAAATCGTTCGGAGTTGCTAACAGCGTTTTGTATATTTTTTTACTCTCCTCCATTCTAGTCATCAAACGAGAATAGGTGAGTTCAAAAAACGTTAGTTCTTTATTGCTTATTTGGTCATCCAGATCTACTTCATATTTGGCAAATTCATCGATATCTGATTGCAAGAAAAATCGCTTTGAAGGGTCCAAGGCTTGAATATAATCTTTGTAAACGCCTTTCGAAAATTCGTCGTCCATCACTGCAGGGTCATAATGACCTTTTTCGATTACAAAAGTCAGTAATTCAAGCAATAAGCGGTCTTTCTCTGGGTCGGCTGTATTGGCTTTAGAACTATTTATTGTAAATGCAAATAGGGCACCTGACAAGCACAAAACGGCAAGTACGATTTTAAAATTCTTTTTCATATAGTTAATAATTGCATTCATGAAATGAAAGTCTAATTGGTGTAAAGATAAAACCAACAAACATTGGCCTACTATAATTTTTTGTTAAAGATATAAAAATGTTGACACGATTTTATTTTTACAAAAAAAGTTAACTAAAATTAGATTTCGAGTTTTTTTAAGAAGTTCGTTGGTATATTTGCTTTTACAAAAAATCACGCTATGTCTTCCAA
>JBOFUD010000145.1:0-6000 GCA_051652385.1 Flavobacterium sp. | reverse complement strand
TTTTGTATTGATTTTTGCCTTGGTTTTTTGGTTAAAAAAGATCACTTTTATAAGGACTGTCATGGTTTTGATGGCGATACTGGTTTTTCAAATTTGTTTTTTTGTTATCAGATCAGAGTATGAGGCTACCCAAGAATGGGTCGTTTTGAACGCCTCCAAGCAAACCATTATTTGTGAACGCATTGGGAATTCAATAGCTGTTTATACTCGTCAAAAGTATCGTAAAAACATCTCGAAAAACGTTACAGTTCAAAATTATGCTACGGGTAGTTTCAGCAGGGTTTCAGCAATAAAACCGTTGGGCAATGTGGCTTTCTTTAACGGAAATCGGATCCTGTTACTCGATAGTTCGGTGGTTAAAATCCCAAAACTTCCGGTAGATATTTTGGTTCTAACACAATCGCCAAAAATTAACTTCGAGCGTTTTTTGCTTGATAACAGACCCCAAAAAGTAGTAGCCGATGCCTCTAATTATAAGTCGTTAGTAAGGTTTTGGAAAAAAACCTGTGCTAAACAAAAAATCCCTTTTCACGCAACTAGCGAAAAGGGATATTTTCTATTGAAATAATAAGTAACCGAAATATTTTGTGTTTTTAGGCTTTTTTCTTGGCAAGAAAACCATTGGCAACAGCCAACCAAGCCGCCGGACCGCCAGCTACATAGCCTGTACTACCTAATCCTTCAAAATTCGTTTTTCCGTTTTTGGTAGTTGCTTTGGCAAAGTGAATGGTTGGGTATCCTTGTATGGCGAAAGCTTGCTCTAACTCGGCATTTTGTTTTTTAATGTCGGCGGTTTGGTATTGTTTTCTTGGATAATCTAGCTCAACTAATACCACATTTTCGTTGGCCCATTTGCTAAATTCGGGTGTTTTTAAAACCTCTTTTTGCAAACGAATGCACCAGCCACACCAATCGCTTCCGGTAAAGAACAGAAGTAAAGGTTTGTTTTGTTTAGTGCTGATAGTCATGGCTTCTTTGATGTTAGTGTGCCATTTCAGCTCTTGGGCTTGACCTTCAATTGTGCAAAAAGCAACTAAAAGGGTCAGGATTATTTTTTTCATCTTAAATTAGTTTTCTACAAATGTATATAAAAAATCGATGTTTAAATGTCGGCTATTTTACTTCTTGCATTAATTTTCTAACCAATGGAGAAATTAAAATTAATAGCACTCCGGCAACCAAAGCATAAATGGATAATTGAAGATAACCATCAGCATAAACGTTTAATTTGTCTAAATTTGAAGTGTTCTCAGAAGCTTCGGCAATATTGGCACCTAAAATTCCAGCAAAATATTGTCCATAAGCACTAGCCAAAAACCACATTCCCATAATCACCGCTTGCGTTTTTGTTGGCGATAATTTGGTCATGGCCGACATTCCGATAGGAGATAAACACAATTCACCCAAAGTAATCACAAACCAACCAAAAGTAAAAATCCCCAAAGAAGTTCTGCCAAAGCCATCGGCAAAAAATTTAGTGTAGTAAAACACCCAAAATCCTCCTGCTAAAAACAAAAAGGCCAATCCGAATTTCACTACAGTATTCGGTTCTATTTTTCGTTTATCTAGCCATAACCACACCAAACCAACTAGAGCTGCGAATCCAATCACAAAGAAAGAATTAGCTGAATTATTGACTCCGTTGGGACTCAACGCAACTCCTGCTATGGTGTTGTTTAAATTATTTACGGCAAACAAACTTAGTGATCCACCGCTTTGTTCAAAAAAGGCCCAAAAGAAGATAGAAAAAATAATAAAGATCAAAGCCGCCAATAATTTTTTGTTTTCGGCTACTGAGAAATTTTTCATTTCGTAAAACAAATACAGTATCGAGGCAGGGCCAATGAAAATCATGAAATAATCCGTGTATGTCGTATTGGCCACCATGATGATAATTAGCGGGATAATAAGTAGCGAACCTGCATACGTAATCCACTCTAACTTTTTTCGTTTAGCTACCACCATTTCTTTTAAGGGGGAAAGTCCAATGGGACCTAAACTTTTTTGGGTTTGTGTAAAGGTCAATAAACTAATAATCATGACTATTGCAGCAAATCCAAAACCGACATTCCAACGCAAGTATTCAGGGACTAGAGATTGCCACATTGATCCTTCTGCTACAGCGATACAAAGGTAGCCACCAATTAAAGCGCCCAAGTTTACGCCCATATAAAAGAACGAAAAACCGGCATCGCGCCTTGGGTCGCCTTTTGGGTATAGTTGTCCGACCATCGATGAAATATTGGGTTTGAAAAATCCAGTGCCTACAATGGTAAAACCAAGTCCAATAAAGAAGAAGTTTTTTGGATCTAGTGCCAGAATCACGCTTCCAATGATCATTAAAATACCTCCCCAAAACAGGGATTTTCGTAGACCTAAAATTTTATCGGCAAACAAACCGCCAATAAATGTAAAGGCATACACCCAGGCTTGCGTAGCACCGTATTGTAAATTGGCAACACGCTCATTCATTCCTAAATGCCCCACCATGAATACGACCAGCATACCGCGCATACCATAGAAACAAAAGCGCTCCCACATTTCGCTAAAGAATAAATACCACAATTGTTTGGGATATTTTCCTTTAAAATTCTGAATTTCTTCTAAGGTGATATTTGATTCCATGTAACTTTTTTGGCTCTAATTAATTTATTCCTTTTTCTTTCATTACCTTATTCAATTCTTTTACTAAGGCAAACATCAACAATGTAGCAAATAGCAAAAGTCCAAAATTGATCCAGAAAAAATTGGCTTTATTGTCATAAGTATCCCACATACTGGCCAGGACACCGCTCAGTTTGTTTCCAATTGATGTGGCCAAAAACCAGCCGCCCATCATCAAAGAAGTAATATTTTTGGGGCTTAATTTTGAAACGACCGAAAGTCCCATGGGGCTTAAGAATAATTCACCAATGGTAATCACTCCATAATTGGCTACCAACCACCATACAGATACTTTCTCGGTACCATTGCTGCCAATATGGACTGCAGCGACCATCACTAAAACCGATAGGGCAGAAATGAGTAAACCAAAAGCAATTTTAGTTGGAGTAGAAGGTTCTTTTTTTCTTCCTCTTAAAAAGGTGAAAAATGCAACCACCAATGGCGTCAAGAGAATGACCCAACCTGGATTTATGGATTGACTCAAGTTGGCCGACCAAGTATAAATTTTGCTTTCTTCTTTGGGTAATTTATCTTTGGCAACATTTCGGAAATACAACGGATAGTCAACTGTTTTGATGACTTTTCCATCCTTTTTTTGGATTCTAAAAGCGGCATCATACAATGCGACCGAGTCTTTCTTGTAGGTTAATGTGTCGGTTAGGACCAACTTTGAACCAATTTGTTGTGCTACGCCTGTTAGTTCTCTATCTGTATATTTGTCGCCCCAATTGTTTAAAGCCGAACCATTTAATTTGAAAACGGCCCAAAATAAAATCACTACCGCAAAAATGGATAATAAAGCACCAATTGGACGTTTATCTTCGATTTTTGCTTTAAAATAAAGGCTAGCGTAAAAGAAAATTACTGGAATGCATGCAAATACAAAGGCATCAGTACTATCTGATCCAAAAATGGAACTATCTAGATTGTTATCAGAAGTAATTCCTTTAATTAGCCATCCGATTACACCAAATAATAGCGAGGGCAAAAGAATAAACAAAACAATTTTGTAAAAAGGCATGTCGCCTTCTTGAACTCCTTTTTTCTCGGTTTTATCGCCATAATGTTTCGTACCTAATAGAAAAATGATGACCCCAAGAAACATTCCCACGCCTGCAGCCATAAAGGCTTCTTGCCATCCAAAAAGAATTTTTAGTGCCGCACCAAAGAAATTACAAATAAAAGCGCCTACATTGATTCCCATATAGAAAATATTGTAGCCTTCGTCTTTTTTGTCTTTAAATGCTTCGTCATCGTAAAAATTACCTAATAAAGTAGAAATGTTAGGTTTAAAAAAACCATTTCCAACAATCACTAAAGTCATTGCGGTATACAACATTGGAATGCTATGTACTCCCATGATTAGATAACCAGCTCCCATCATTAACCCACCAAGAACAATTGATTTTTTATAGCCCAAATAGCGATCAGCTATCAATCCTCCAATAAAAGGAGTTAAGAAAACTAGGGCAATAAAAGTTCCATACAAGTCCGAAGCTTCTTTTTCGGTCATCGAAAATCCAGATTCTACATCTTTGAGGTATAGCGTAAATATTCCGATCATTAAATAATAACCAAAACGTTCCCACATTTCTGACAGGAATAAGTACGGTAGGGCTTTAGGATGTTTTTTCCACATAATAAAATTGTATTAAATAAGAAACCTACAAGATAAAATCTTGTAGGTTAAAATAAAATTGTAAATGCTTAACGAATGCCGTGCATCATCTTTTTTAATTTTGGTGTCAAGGCAAATAAAATCACTGCCGCCAATCCGGTTAAAACCACAAAAACCATGAAAAATTCAAAAAGGTTGTGAATTTCAAAACCTGCAAATTGAGGGTTTACGGCATTAATTTGATTGGTGTCTAATAATTGTAATTGTTCAGCCGTAGGAACGACTTTTTTATCCAAAACCGCTTGCAAATCAATTCCTAATTCTTTCGCTTTGTTAAATTTATCTCCTGTTGCAGGTAAGATAGATCCTAAAGTTCCCGCCAATGCATATCCAGCAGCATTCGATAAAAAGAATACGCCATAAAGCAAAGAAGAAAAACGTTTTGGCGACAGTTTTCCAACCAATGACAATCCGATTGGGGACAAACACAATTCAGCACAAGTCTGAATTAAATACAATAGAATCAACCATTGAATGGCCAATAATCCGTTATTCCCGAGGTCTTTTACGTTGTGCGCGATGATAAAATAACTTATCGCTATTAATCCCAATCCAAATGCTTGTTTCATGGGCGAAATAGGTTCTCTTCCTTTTTCTCTCAATTTATCCCATAACATACTAAACGGAACGGCAAACATTACCACAAACAATCCGTTGAAAATTTGTACCATAGAGGGAGGCATATTCCATCCAAAGAAATTTCTATCGGTTTGGTTGTCTGCAATAAAAGTCAGCGACGAACCTGCTTGTTCAAATGCCGCCCAAAAGAAAATAACGAAAAAGGCAACAATATAAATCACCAAAATACGATCACGTTCAATTTTGGTTAACGAGGTGTCCGAAATAATTAATCCTGCAAGTGCCAATCCACTAGCATAAATAACAGCATAAATTACGTTTTGTCCTAAATAAAAATGAAAGACCAATCCTAAACCAACAAAACTTAAAACAGCTAGTAACAAGGCTTTTGATGAAAAAACAGCCACTTGCGATTCTCCTTCTTCAAAATCGGAAGCGTCATTTTTAGAAGGCAATCCACCAATAGGTCTTCCCTCGGGAGTTACCACATATTTGTCTTTCAAATAATAAAAAACGGTTGTTCCCAAAAGCATGGCGATAGAAGCGGCCAAAAATCCCCATTTAAAAGCGTGAATGTCTCTAATGCCATCTGCATCTTTAACATCTCCAATAAGTGGACAAATTAATTGTCCTAAAAACGCTCCTAAGTTGATCCCCATATAAAAAATTGTAAAAGCAGTATCCAATTTGCTTTTTTCTTGTTTTGGATACAAACTTCCCACCATACTTGAAATATTGGGTTTAAAGAAACCATTTCCAAAAATGATTATTCCCAGGGCTACCCAAAGTAAGGTATTTGCTAAGGAGCGGTTGGGCTCGAAAATACTTGCGCTAAAAAATAACAAAAATTGTCCAACGGCCATCATTAATCCGCCTAGCATGATACAGTTTCGGTTTCCAAAAAAGCGATCAGCAATAAAACCACCCAACATAGGTGTTAGGTAGCAAAGCCCTAAAAATCCACCATATATAATAGAGGCATCTGCTTCTTTCATCATCAACGCATTCACCATAAATAAGGTCAAAATGGCGCGCATTCCATAGAAATTGAATCGTTCCCACATTTCTGTTCCAAACAA
>JBOFUD010000144.1:0-3976 GCA_051652385.1 Flavobacterium sp. | reverse complement strand
TAATCAACTGGATAGCCATCGCTCTTCGCACCGATTCTTCTGTTGGCGTAGTAATCGCTTCGTCATACGCATTGGTATGTAAGGAATTACAGTTGTCATAAATCGCATACAAAGCCTGCAAGGTCGTACGAATATCATTAAAATCAATTTCCTGAGCATGCAACGAACGCCCTGAAGTTTGAATGTGGTATTTCAGCATTTGTGCTCTTTCATTGGCACCATATTTATTTTTCAAGGCTTTGGCCCAAATTCTTCTGGCTACACGGCCGATAACGGCATATTCTGGATCGACTCCATTCGAAAAGAAAAAGGATAAATTCGGTCCAAAATCATTAATATTCATGTCTCTACTCAAGTAATATTCCACGTAAGTGAACCCATTAGAAAGCGTAAAAGCCAACTGTGTAATTGGATTGGCACCCGCTTCGGCAATATGATAGCCAGAAATAGAAACCGAATAAAAGTTTCTTACATTTTTGTTTATAAAATACTCTTGCACATCGCCCATCAATCGCAACGCAAACTCCGTAGAGAAAATACAGGTGTTTTGCGCCTGATCTTCTTTTAAAATATCGGCTTGAACCGTTCCGCGAACTTGCGCAAGCGTTTTGGCTTTTATTTCATTATAAATTTCCAATGGCAACACTTGATCACCTGTTGCTCCCAAAAGTAGTAACCCCAAACCATTATTTCCCTCTGGTAAATCACCTTGATATTTTGGTCGCGCTACCCCTTTTTCTAGGTAAATAGCCTTAATTTTAGCTTCAACTTCTTCAACTAAATCATTCTCTTTAATGTAATATTCACATTGTTGATCGATAGCGGCATTCATAAAAAACCCAAGCAACATAGGCGCTGGCCCATTAATTGTCATACTTACAGAAGTCATGGCGTGCACTAAATCAAAACCAGAATACAGTTTTTTGGCATCATCCAAACAGCAAATAGAAACTCCGGCATTTCCAATTTTACCATAAATATCAGGGCGAATATGTGGATCGTTTCCATACAAAGTTACACTGTCAAAAGCGGTAGAAAGTCGTTTAGCAGGCAAGCCGGCACTTACATAATGAAAACGTTTATTGGTACGCTCTGGTCCACCTTCACCTGCAAACATTCGAGAAGGATCTTCTCCCTCACGCTTAAAAGGATACAATCCTGCAGTAAAAGGAAATTCTCCTGGAACATTTTCTTGCAAACACCAACGCAAAAGATCACCCCAAGCTTGGTACTTTGGCAAGGCAATTTTTGGAATTTGAGAATGTGACAAACTCTCGGTATGTGTCGCCATTTTGATTTCACGATCTCTAACTTTAAACGTATATATTGGATTTTTGTATTTGTTCACTTTTTCATTCCAATTCAGAATGATCTCCCAATTGTAGGGATCTAAATCCATTTTTACTTTGTCGAATTGATTCAAAAGTAAATTCAAAAAAATACGGTTTTCGTCATGTGGTGCTGTAACCGATGGCAATACAGAAGCGTCTTCAATTCCAGCTTTATTGAGCTCTGGAGTTTTGTTTGAAACCGTTTCGATCGTTTTGTAAATTCCGTATAACTTTTGAGCCACTTGTTCTTGGCTCAAAGCCGTTGCATCATATTTGCGATTGTTTTCGGCTATTTCAGATAAATATCTGGTGCGATGTGGCGGAATCACATAAATTTTCTCGCTCATTTCGCGGGTAATTTCGAAAGTCGATTGTAAATCGGAATGGGTCTTCTCTACCATTTTATCCATAATCGATTTGTAGAGCGTGTTCATTCCAGGATCGTTGAACTGAGAAGCAATGGTACCAAATACGGGCATATCCTCAGGATTAACCTCCCATAAATTATGATTGCGCTGGTATTGTTTTTTCACATCTCTAAGCGCATCCAAAGCGCCCCGTTTGTCGAATTTATTTAAAGCTACCAAATCTGCAAAATCAAGCATGTCAATTTTTTCCAATTGCGTAGCCGCACCAAATTCGGGTGTCATTACATATAATGAAACGTCTGAATGGTCCATTATTTCAGTATCCGATTGTCCGATTCCAGATGTTTCAAGGATAATGATATCATATTTAGCGGCTTTCAAAACCTGAATGGCTTCGGCTACATATTTAGACAAGGCCAAATTGGATTGTCGAGTCGCTAACGAACGCATGTACACTCGGGGATTATTGATGGCGTTCATACGAATTCTATCACCTAGTAAAGCGCCACCCGTTTTACGTTTGGAAGGATCAACAGAGATCAAGCCGATTGTTTTTTCGGGAAAGTCGATCAAAAATCTACGAACCAATTCGTCTACCAAAGAAGATTTTCCTGCGCCTCCGGTTCCTGTGATTCCAAGAACTGGAACTTTTGATAATTCGTTCTTTCTATGTATTTCATCAAAAAAAGGCTTTGCAATTTCAGGAAAATTTTCGGCTGCCGAAATTAAACGAGCAATAGCCGTTGGTGTTTTATCTTCAATCAATTCCAATTCATTCGCCAATTTATTCCCAATAGGAAAATCAGATTGCTGAACCAAATCGTTAATCATTCCCTGCAAACCCATAGCGCGTCCATCATCTGGAGAATAAATTTTAGTAATGCCATACTGTTGTAATTCCTCAATTTCAGAAGGTAAAATAACACCGCCACCACCACCAAAAATCTTGATATGTCCTGCGCCTTTTTCTTGCAGCAAATCAAACATATATTTAAAATACTCATTGTGTCCCCCTTGATAAGAAGTCATCGCAATAGCATTGGCATCCTCTTGAATAGCAGTATTGACCACTTCTTCGACACTTCGATCGTGTCCCAAGTGTATCACTTCTACTCCAGTGGACTGAATAATACGGCGCATAATATTAATCGCTGCGTCGTGGCCATCAAAGAGTGAGGCTGCAGTTACAATTCTTACTTTATTAACAGGTATATAAGGTATTTGTGGTTCCATTTTATGAATATGATAAATAATAGTGCCAAAGTACACTTTTTTTAAAACAAAAATTAACATTTTATTGAATTATCACAAAACAACCAAACGCTCTCATTTCTTGAAAAAAATAAGTTAGTTTTGGTAAAAAAGAACAACTAATCGCAATAGAATCAGAAGAAAACAATTTCTTTAATTAAAATAACGAACTGATTTTAGGTCTCAAATAAACAAAAAAATAGTCATTCATTACATTTAATGACAAAAACATTTTAAAACCAAGTAATAAAGCCCAATCAAAAGAAAAAATGCAAAAAATAACCATACTCATTCATTGTAAAGATCAAAAGTCAATACTTGCCTCAGTGACCAATTATATTGCCGCGATAGAAGGAAACATCATTTATCTGGACCAACATGTAGACGCAGACGAAAATGTGTTTTTTATGCGATTAGAATGCGAATTAGAATCAGAAAAATGGACCATTGCCGCCATAAAAGCCGATTTTGAAACCCACCTTGCTTTGCCATTTGCTATGGACTGGCAAATTTATCCGCAGGATGAAAAACCAAAAATGGCTTTGTTTGTTTCTAAATATGATCATTGTTTGTATGACATTCTAGGACGGTACTGCGCTGGCGAATTGCCCTTAGAAATCCCATTAATCATTAGCAATCACGAAAGTTTAAGAAACGTTGCAGAGCAGTTTTCTATTCCATTTTATTGCATTCCTTTTACCAAAGAAATAAAAGAAAGCGGTGAAAAAGAACAATTGGACTTGCTAGAAAAATTTGACATAGACTTTATCGTTTTGGCACGTTACATGCAAATCATCACTCAAAAAATGATTGAAAAATACCAAAACAAAATCATCAACATTCACCATTCCTTCTTACCTGCTTTTCCGGGAGCCAAACCCTACCATTCTGCTTTTAAAAGAGGTGTAAAAATCATTGGCGCCACGAGCCATTATGTCACCGAGGAGCTGGATGAAGGCCCCATTATCGATCAAGACATTACAAGAGTAACCCACAGTCATTCTATTGAAGATTTTATAATGAAAG
>JBOFUD010000143.1:0-5875 GCA_051652385.1 Flavobacterium sp. | reverse complement strand
TTTTTTACCACTACATCTTCAAATAAAAATCCTCAGTTAATTCAATATATTCAGGAGTATAGACGTGTCTTGTAGTTTCGATAACTAAGTCGTCAATTGCCAAATCAGTTGTTTTATTTCTGCTAAAAGCCAATAAACTACGTTTGATTTCGGTGGTAGGCGTTCCTTTGACACGAGTAATTTTTAAAGGATATAATTCGCATGCGTTGGCCAAAGCAATAAAGTTTTCTTCTTCTTTGAAGGGAATAATGACGGCAAAAATTCCGTTTTCAGAGAGCAATAAATCGGCCGCTTCGAGTAAGTGCTCAAAAGGCATGGCATCTTGAAATCGCGCTAAGTCGCGTGATTCGTTTTCGGTTTTGTAGTTTTCGGAATAGAAAGGAGGATTGGAAACAATCAAATCGTACTCGTCTTCGGGTTCTTCTATAAATTCATCCAAACCGGCATGAAAACAGAACAAACGATCGTTCCATGGCGAGTTTTCAAAATTGTCCGTCGCTTGTTCGTAGGCGTCATCGTCAATTTCTAAAGCATCAATTTGTTGCGCAGCACTTCTTTGCGCCAACATCAAAGCAATAACTCCAGTACCCGTTCCAATGTCTAATATACTGAAAGGATGATGATCTATCGGAGCCCAAGCGCCTAATAAAACACCATCGGTGCCAATTTTCATGGCGCAACGGTCTTGTTCAACGAAAAATTTTTTGAATTGGAATTTAGACATAAAGATTTCAGATTGGAGATTGACGAATGCTGATTTTTGATTTTTTCGATTAACCAAATAAACGATTAACCAATTAAACTTTATAGGTACATCTCAATCAATCCCTCAGGTAAATCCATGATAATTTTTTTATTGTCACGATCCACTTTAACCAAGAAATGGTCAATCATTGGGATTAAGATTTCGACACCACCTTTTAGTACTTCAAATAATGGTTGTGCGGTCGAATCGTTGATGGATTGAATTTTACCAACAATTCCAAGGCGTTGGTCTTCTACTTCAAATCCAATAACTTCGTGAAAATAGAATTTGTTACCACTCAATTTGGGTAACATTTTTAAAGGAAGATAAAGATCACTTCCAAGTAGGGCATCGGCTTGTTCTTCGGTGGAAATATCCTCAAAACGGATGCGTAGAAAGTCGTTTTTATGAAGCGAACTACTTTCAATAAAAAAAGGAACCAAGTGTTTGTCGTGATCGACAAACACTGATTCCAAGTTTTCGTATAACGCAGGTTCATCCGTGTCTAAATAAGCCAGAACTTCCCCCTTGAAACTAAATTTTTTAGCGATTTTACCTAAATAGAAACAGTCTTCTTTACGCATTGTCGCTGGAAATAATTAAGCCTCAGTTGTTTCGTTATTTTCTTCTGCAGCTGGAGCTTCTTCAGCAACTTCTTCTGCTGGAGTAGCAGCAGCAATAGCATCAGCCTCAGCTTGAGCTTGTGCAGCTAAACGTTTTTCGTTAACTTCTTGTTCTGCTTTCAAAGCTTTTGCTTTTTCAGCAGCTTGAGTTTTAGTCAAACCTTCTTTTTTAGCATCAACTGTACCAGCTTTTGCTTCTAACCATGCTGCTAATTTAGCATCTGCTTGCTCTTGTGTTAAAGCTCCTTTGCGAACGCCTCCATTAAGGTGGTGTTTCAATAAAGCTCCTTTGTAAGATAAAATTGCTCTTGCAGTGTCTGTTGGTTGAGCACCGTTTTGCAACCATTTTGCAGCGCTATCCAAGTTCAAGTCGATAGTTGCTGGGTTAGTATTTGGATTGTAAGTACCGATTTTCTCTAAGTATTTACCATCTCTTTTTGAGCGAGCATCTGCTGCTACAACCCAGTAAAAAGGTTTTTGTTTTTTACCGTGTCTTTGTAATCTAATTTTTACTGACATAATCTTATGATTAAATTTTGAGGTGCACGACCTCGATTAATTAAGGGTGCAAAGATACATTTTTTATTGGTAAAAACTAAAATGCCGTTATATTATCATCTCGCAGCATTTTAAATTTCTCCTGAAAACTTTTTTAGGCAATTTAAATCCGAAAATTCAATAGATTTATCTTGGATCACACGAACTAGTGGAGATATGAAAAATTAGTTTTGTTGTTGGTGTTTGGAATATTTTTGAGTGCTTGTACGGAGGAGGTTGTTTTCAATAATTTTGCGGTTTAAGGGCTATAGGATGCTGTTTTTTGGCGTGGTATTCAGAGTAAAGCAGTGGTATTTAATGACGGTCAGTGGAGATTCAGGCCGTAATTTTAAAGGAAACGTTGCAGTTGTACTGCTCCTCTACAAAGGTTAAAGAGGTCGTCCTAGGCAACGCGAGGGTTACTTTTGCAACAATTGCCTCGCGTGAAACGGTGCCCGCATCTTTTTGGTCTACTAAGGAAGGGATAGGAAGTGGAAAAAAGAGTATCGTAAAGTATGACATTTTTAATAAAACCTGTACCGGAATTTTAAATTTGTCATTACCGATCAGGGAGTGGCAGGTCGAAAAACAGGAGAGTTGATTTTTTCGAAAGACGTTTTTTACAAAGTTCCGCTGACATGAGAGGCCGTAACTTTTAGCAACTAACTTGGTAGTGAATAGGTTAGTTGGGTCTCAACAAGAATTATTTTTCACAATTATTGCATAAATATTCTAATTAATAGTGGATTAGAATAAAATAAGACTACATTTGCTTCATTATTATAAATAAGTACTTATGAACATTTTTGTTGGAAGCCTTCCATTCAGTATTGAGGAAGCAGATTTAAGAGAGTCTTTCGAGGCTTACGGAGCAGTAGATTCAGTTAAAATTATTACTGATAAATTCACTGGTAGAAGTAAAGGTTTTGGTTTTGTTGAGATGCCAAACGACGAGGAAGCTCAAAAAGCAATTGACGAATTAAACGGAGCAACTGTTCAAGGACGTGCAATTGTGGTTAACAAATCTGAGCCAAAGCCAGAAGGTGAAAGAAGAAGCTTTAACAATAACAGCCGTGGTGGAGATTCACGCGGAGGTTATGGTGGTGGAAACAGCCGTGGTGGTGGTGATAGAGGAGGAAGATATTAATATTTTTTTTCACACTATAGAAAAAGGGGACAATCTTAGATTGTCCCCTTTTTTGTTACCTCTCTTTTCGTCCTTGTCTAAAAAAGGAAACGGTAAGTGGGTGTAGCCCAACATCCGCATTAGAATTCAGTTGCAGTTATTTCTAATACGGAATCTGGGTTTAGGTTATAAATTGGCCACCAACCAATCTCCAACTTCGCTAGTTTTGTAGGATTTAGCTCCTTTGGCCACTAAATCTTCGGTGACAATGCCTTGTTCTAAGGATTGGTTCACAACGGCTCTGATGGCCGCAGCTTCCTCTTTTAAGCCAAAAGCATCTTCAAACATCATCGCTGCTGATAAAACAGTCGCCAGTGGATTGGCAATATTCAGCCCAGTGGCTTGTGGGTAGGATCCGTGAATGGGTTCGTATAATGAAGTGTGCTCCCCAACAGAAGCAGAAGGCATTAATCCCATAGATCCTGAAATCACTGAAGCTTCGTCGGTTAAAATATCGCCAAATAAATTTTCGGTGATCAATACGTCATACGAGTTGGGCCATTGTACCAATCGCATGGCAACGGCATCTACAAATTCGTAAGACACTTCTACTTCTGGATAGTCTTTTTCCATCGCTTGAACGGTTTCTCTCCATAAACGAGAGGTTTCCATTACATTGGCTTTGTCTACACAACATAATTTTTTGGTGCGGGTCATTGCCAATTCGAATCCTTTCTTGGCCAAGCGCTGTACTTCAACTCTAGTATAAACGCAATTGTCGAAGGCTGTTTCTCCATCATCTCGTCTTCCTTTTTCTCCAAAATAGATACCTCCGGTTAATTCTCTTAAGAATACCAAATCGGTTCCTTCGATGCGTTCTCTTTTTAAAGGGGATTTATCAATTAAGGAAGGAAATGTGAACGTTGGACGCACATTGGCAAATAAGCCTAATTTTTTGCGCATCAACAATAATCCTTGTTCTGGGCGAACGGCGGCACTTGGATTGTTGTCGTATTTTGGGTGTCCGATAGCACCAAACAAAACCGCGTCGGCAGCCATACAAATTTCGTGTGTTTCGTCTGGGTAAGGCACACCAACAGCATCAATAGCACAAGCTCCTGTCAAGGCAGGTGTCCATGTGATTTCGTGATGGAATTTTTTGGCAATGGCATTCGAAACTTTAACAGCTTCGTGCGTTACTTCTGGTCCGATTCCGTCTCCGGCTAAAAGGGCAATATTGAATTTCATTATAAAATATTTTATTTAAAGATTGAATTATTTAAAGATTTAAAGATTGAATTTTTCAATATTTAAATCATTTCATTTTTTAATTAGTAACCACATTCAGCATTTTTTGCGTGGCAATGATAGCTGCAACCGTTTGATCGGAATCCAATCCGCGTGTTTTGAATTCTTTTCCGTTGTTGACCCAAGTAATGATGGTTTCGCATAAGGCATCCGAGCTACTTCCGGGTGGAATTCGAACCGCATAATCTATTAATTGGGGGAGCTCTAGATTTTTACTTTTATATATTTTTGCCAAAGCATTCATAAAAGCATCAAATTGTCCGTCGCCTTGCGCATGCTCTTCAATTATTTCGCCCTCAATTTTTAAGGATAAAGTGGTAGAGGGACGCAAACCTTTGGCATGAGATAAGATATAGGACTCAACCGTTATTTTATCTTGATAGGTTTGGCTATCCAAAACATCCGAAATAATATATGGTAAATCCTCTTTCGTAACGGTTTCTTTTTTGTCACCCAATTCAATGATTCTTTGGGTGACCAATTTCAAATCTTCGGGATTGAGCTGCAGCCCTAATTCTTGAAGATTTTTTTCGATATTGGCTTTGCCAGATGTTTTTCCGAGCGCATATTTTCGTTTGCGTCCAAAACGTTCCGGCAACAAATTGTTGAAATAGAGGTTGTTTTTGTTGTCTCCATCAGCATGAATACCAGCGGTTTGAGTAAAAACATTCGCTCCAACTATGGGTTTGTTCGCCGGAATTCGATATCCGGTAAAAGTTTCTACAAGTTTACTTACAGAATAAAGTGAAGTCTCTTTGATGTTGATTTTTACTTGTGGTAAAAAATCATTAATGACTGCAACGGTGCTTTCCAAAGGAGCATTTCCGGCGCGCTCTCCCATTCCATTTACTGTTACGTGTAAACCGCTGATTCCTGCTTTTACGGCCTCCATCACATTGGCAATGCTCAAATCATAATCGTTATGCGCATGAAAATCAAAGTGAATGTCAGGGTATTTTTGTGTTATTTTAGAAATGAATTCAAAAGTATCCGAGGGAATTAAAACGCCCAAAGTATCGGGCAGTAATATTCTTTTAACGGGTTGTGTCACCAAAAAATCCAAATACTGAAAAACATAGTCGGGTGAATTGCGCATGCCGTTGCTCCAGTCTTCCAGATAGACATTGGTTTCTATATTGTTTTGTTTTGCTAATGCAATTGTCTGGGCGATTTCAGAAAAATGTTGTTCGGGTGTTTTTTTTAATTGATGGGTCAAATGATTGAGAGAACCTTTGGTCAATAAATTCTGAACTTTGGCACCTGATTTTTTCATCCAATCTATAGAAAGACCGCCGTCTACAAAAGTCAGAACTTCGATTCGGGGGGTGTATCCTTTTTGTTCGGCCCATGACATAATGCCTTTTACGCCCTGAAATTCGCCTTCACTCACACGTGCTGAAGCAATTTCGATTCTATCAATATTTAATTCTTCCAGCAATAATTGTGCAATGGTTAGTTTTTCTGCAGCAGAAAAAGACACGCCCGAGGTTTGTTCACCGTCGCGAAGTGTAGTGTCCATTATTTCAATTTTTCTTT
>JBOFUD010000142.1:0-4798 GCA_051652385.1 Flavobacterium sp. | reverse complement strand
ATGCGCTGTTATTGTTTTATCTTTTAATCTTTGTTGGATCTTGTTTGGTGTCGAGTATCGCTACTACAACGGTATGTTTTTGGTAAAAAATTATAAAAAGACTAGTTTGTTTGGTAATTACTCTTTTTCAGATTTTTGTATTAAAACGCGAAAGATGAAATAATTCTGGATTTTCAACTAGTAATTTTAAAGTGTCATTTATTTTATAGCAAATTTTATTTTTGTGTTTTCATTGTATTTGGATTGTAGGTAATCAAAAATATTTTTCATTTCTGATTGCGCTTTCGGAGTGATTACAATCGTTCTTTTCATTATTTCAAATAAGGTTTGATAAATGTATCAAACGAAGCGAACACTCCATTTTCGTATTGTTTCAAAGACTCATTGATTTCAAACTGCTGCTCTTGTGTCAGCTCTTCCCAAAAATCTTTTTTGGGCGTGTTGAATATCTTTTTTATGGAAGCAATAATAGTCGCGTCGTTGGTTGCTTCCAACAACTTGATCAATTCCAATTTTTCTACTTCAATATTCATAACTGTTGCATAAGAAATACGAATCAAAGATAGCTAAAAAGCGATTACATTGTTGCAGCTCCCTCTCCAATTTGGTCGCAAATATACTGCCCATTTTGACAATAGCCAACTAATTCACTTTGAATAAATTGTAAAACGATTTCTTTAGTGTGTTCTGGGTATAAAACATGCACATTCGCTCCTGCATCTAGGGTGAAACAAATCGGAATTTTTGTTTCATTTCTGAATTTCCAAATGGCGTTAATAATATGTAGCGTGTTGGGTTTCATCAAGATGAAATAAGGCATGGAAGTCATCATCATGGCATGCAAGGTCAACGCCTCGCTTTCTACAATTTTGATGAACGATTCCAAATCACCATTTTCGAATATTGGAATTAACTGGTCAATATTCTCATGTGCTTGTTCAAAACGACGTGCGGCAAAAGGATGATTGTGCATTAAATCATGACCAACTGTACTTGAAACTTGTTTTTCGCCTTTGTCCACCAATAAAATAGTATCTTGGTAGTTCTCAAAAACCGAATGCACTTTTCCTGAAAAAGGAACACCAAAGAGGTTTGAGCTTCCTTCAATGTTCACTTGTTCTCCCCAAACTACCAGTTTGCCTCTCACACTTCTGCAAGCACTTCCGGATCCTAATCGCGCCAAAAAAGAAGCTTTTTGGTAAAAATAATCGTCGCTCATTTCAGGGTGTAATGCTTTTTCAATACTCATAAAATTCATAGCCAAAGCCGCCATTCCCGAAGCAGAAGACGCAATTCCGGAACTGTGTGGAAACGTATTTTGGGTATTGATAATGAAATGATAGTCTTTCAAAAAAGGCATAAAGGGGCTAATACGCTCCAAAAATTTTTTAATTTTTGGCTTAAACTCCTCCTTAGGTTGTCCTTCAAAAAACAAATCAAAAGAGTAGTCTTTTGTGTTGGTGTGATTGAGTGAAGGTGAAAGTTCTTTTTTTTCAAAGGCCACACTAGTGCTGGTTTTGCAGTGTTTTAGTGTGAAACTGATAGATGGGTTGGCTGGAATTTGATGTCCCAAATCCTCCCTTTTACCCCAGTATTTTACTAGAGCTATGTTGCTTGGAGCACTCCACTCGAAAAAACCTTTGTCAATATTTTGTATGTAAGCCGAAACAGGTATAAAAGCGTTGGTATCCGTCATGTCAGGTAAAATTTACGCAAAGATACATTTTTGGCGATACTGTTTCTTTATTTCTGTGCTAAGAGTTTTTGATGATTTTTTTGAAATAAAGAGAGGGTGCTATTTTTTTATCTAACTTTAGGTTTTATTTAAATTTTCAACGAGTAAATCTATCCATTAAATAAAGTACCTATGACAAGAAAAGAGTTTTTTTCCAGAGTTGGGTTCGGGGCTGCCATTGTGTTAGTGCCCTCCTGTTTAGCGGGTGTTGCGACAAGCTGTTCAAGTGATGATTCAAACGGGGGGGATCCAGCTCCCACTAGCGTCGATTTTGTGATTGATGTGAGTATGGGTTCATTGGCTACTAATGGTGGTTTTTTAGTAACCAAAGGGATTGTTGTTGCCAAAACATTGGCTGGTGATTTTTTGGCTGTGTCAGCTTCTTGCACGCATCAGGGAACTACTGTTAATTATAGCGCTAGTGGTAATAAGTTTGTATGTCCTAATCATGGTGCGCAATTTAGTGATACGGGAGTTGTGACTGTTGGGCCCGCTGCGCGAAACCTCACGCAATACAAGACATCGTTAAGCGGGAATTCATTGCGAGTTTTTTCATGACAAAAGCATTGTTTTTAATTTTCAATTTTTACATTTGAGGAAAATTAAATGTATCCTCAATGAATAAAATCACCCGAATCCTGATTGTAGTTGTTACTTGTGTTGCTGTAGGTTATCTTTCGAGTACCGTAACCAAATCTGCTATTTTAGATTGGTATCCAACTATTGTAAAACCTTCGTTTAATCCGCCGAATTGGGTTTTTGCACCTGTTTGGACTTTGTTATATGTCATGATGGGAGTCGCTGCCGGTTTGGTTTGGGATAAAATCGAATGGAATCGACCGATTGTAAAAAAAGCATTGACGCTTTTTGCGATACAGTTGGCCTTAAATGCCTTATGGTCCTATTTGTTTTTTGGCTTGCATAATCCTTTTTTAGCGGGAATTGAAATTATTATTCTTTGGTTGATGATTTATGAAACGTACCTTCAATTTGCTAAAATCAATAAAATTGCCGGCTATTTATTGTTGCCTTATTTGGCTTGGGTAAGTTTTGCTACAGTATTAAATATAAGTATTTGGTGGTTGAATCGATAACTTTATCAAAGATTTCACCCCACCGCATTCGCCACAATAAACCCACTCGTCCAAGCATTTTGGAAATTGAATTCGCCTGTAATGTCGTCGATATTGACAATTTCGCCTGCAAAATATTTTGAGAAAAAGAATATGCTTTTGTAGTATTAAGAATAATGCCCTAATGCAGAAACTACATAGACGGTTACAATATCGTCTTGAACTTCATATATTAAACGGTCTTTTTGGTTGATTCTTCTTGACCAATAACCACTTAATTCAAATTTTAACGGCTCAGGTTTTCCACTACCAGTGTAGGGATGGTCTTTCAACTCGTTAAGTATTTTTATGATTTTTTTTATCGAAGCAAGATCGCCCGATTTTTTATGTTTGGATAAATCTTTTTCGGCTGTCGCTTTAATGATTACTTGATACTTTCCCATAAATCTTCAGCACTTTCCATTAGACGACCTTTCTCGGTGCTTGCTTTTTTAATTTTTTTTACAAATTCTGGATTGTAAGGGCTTTTGTCATCTTCCTCCTCTACTAAAACAATTTCTTTTGAATTTTCAGAGAACACACGAGCCATTTCTAAAAAAGCTTTCCCTTTTTTAGAATTTTCATTTATTTTTAAGGTTATCGTTGTCATCACTTTTTTTTTCAAATTTACAAAAAGTTTTGCGGGTGGGGAATTGTTATTGGTTGAATTAAAGCGATTTGTGTTTTTTTAGTTGTGTTTACTCCACTGCATTCGCCACAATAAACCCACTAGTCCAAGCATTCTGGAAATTAAACCCGCCAGTAATGGCGTCAATATTTACGATTTCACCTGCGAAATAAAGATTTTCGTGCAATTTGCTTTCCATGGTTTTAAAGTTGATTTCTTTAAGATCAATTCCGCCAGCGGTTACAAACTCTTCTTTAAAGGTGCTTTTTCCGTTGACTTGGAACGTGCCATTCGTGAGCTGATTGGACAAGTTTTGCAGTTGTATTTTAGATAAATCTGCCCATTTTGTCTCTGCTTCAATTCCAGAAGCGAGGACTAAACTTTCCCACAAACGGTTGGTTAGCTCGAAAGGTGATTTTTTGGAAACTGTTTTTTTGGCGTGTTCTTGTTTTAATTCTTTTAGCTTTTTTTCAACTTCTTTTGGGTCTTCCTCATTCAGCCAATTGATAGTAATGGAAAATTGATAGTTTTTGTCATGCAAAATCCGCGCTCCCCAAGCCGATAATTTCAAAATAGCCGGGCCGCTCATGCCCCAATGCGTGATTAGTAATGGGCCTTTGGCAACCAACTTGGTGTCTTTGACTTTTACAGTAACTTGAGCGGCTACGCCTGGTAATTCCTTAATTCGGGCATCTTTTATATTAAAAGTAAATAAGGAAGGTACGGGAGTGACAATAGCGTGGCCAAATTGCTGCAGCATGTCCCAAATTTTCGGGTTGCTTCCAGTGGCTAAAATCAAATTTTCGGCTTGATAATTTTGATTTTGCGTGTCAATTTTCCAGTAGTTGTCTTTTTTAAAAATAGATTGCACACTTTGGCCGGTAAGTACGGCTATGCCGAGTTTTTGTGTCGCTTTTAAAAAACAATCAATGATGGTTTGCGAGGAGTTTGAAACCGGAAACATGCGGCCATCGTCTTCTGTTTTAAGCGCTACGCCATGGCGTTCAAACCACTCGATGGTATCGCCAGCACAAAATTGATGAAAAGGGCCTCGCAATTCTTTTTCTCCTCTTGGATAAAATTTTACGAGTTCATTGGGTTCAAAACAAGCGTGGGTTACATTGCAACGACCACCACCCGAAATCCGCACTTTGCCTAAAACTTCTGAGCCACGTTCAAGTATGGCGACTTTCGCTTTTGGATTTTTTTCTACTATATTGATGGCAGTAAAAAAACCTGCTGCGCCACCTCCAACAATTATACAATCATACATCATCTTAATCTTTCGGGGAAATTACAAAAAATTCCATCGACACCCAATGC
>JBOFUD010000141.1:0-1564 GCA_051652385.1 Flavobacterium sp. | reverse complement strand
CCAAATGTCACCATCATTTTCATGGCGTAAATGTCAAACTAGTAAAATGTGGTGGCTTAACACCCGGAAAACGAATGCTGGAAGAAGCCAAAAAACTTGGATTAAAAACCATGGTGGGCTGCATGACCGAATCTACCGTGGGAATTTCTGCCATTGCACATTTGCTCCCACAACTCGATTATGTGGATATGGATGGAGCGCTCCTTTTAGGCGAAGACATTGCAAGTGGAGTAACGATTGATAATGGGAAAATAAAGTACTCCGCTCTAAATGGAACCGGAGTAACGCTTTTTTAAATTCCCATGATAGTCCATCAATTTCCTGATAGAACAATAACCATAAACCATGAGAAGTATCTTTATTTTGGAGGTACTTCTTATTTGGGATTAGCCACCAATAAAAAATTTCTGAAAATTATCTCAAAAAATATAAAAAAATGGGGGAGCTCCTATGGCAGTTCAAGAAGCGCAAACATTCAAGTAGCGGCTTATGAAAGTGGAGAAAAAACACTAGCCAACTATATCAAAAGCGAAGCTGCAGTAACGGTTTCTTCAGGAATGTTAGCGGGAAAAATTGTGATTGAGTTACTTCAACAAGAAACAGCTATGTTTTATCATTTCCCAAACAGTCACCATGCTATAAAAGCACCGAATAGCTTACCGTTTTTCGTTGATGGACTAATGAATCCTCGCCTGCTCGACTCTACCGAAGAAAAAATTGTTTTACTGAGCGATAGCATACCGACATCGTCTGTGGTTCCGATTAATTTGTCATATATAGAGAAAATTCCAACAACTAAAACTATTACTTTAGTGCTTGATGAATCCCATTCCTTGGGAATTGTGGGAAAAAATGGTTGTGGCCTTTTCTCTTCTATCGCCTGTGCAAATATCCAAAGAAAAATCACGATTTCCTCTTTAGGAAAAGCGCTAGGACTAACAGGAGGCGTCATTGCGAGTGATAATGAGTTTATTGTTAATGTAAAGAATTTAGGTTCCTTTGTTTCAGCTGCAGGGATGGCACCAGCGTACGTTCAAAGCCTACGAGATGGAATAGGACTGGTTCATAAGCAGCATGAAAAACTCATGAAAAACCTAATTTTTTTAAAGTCATTAATTGAAAATAACAAGTCAGTTGTTTTTCATAAAAAATACCCTTTATTGTATCCTTTGCCAATCAATTTTCATCAAACGTGTCTTGAAAATAAACTTGTCATAGTGCATTTTAAGTACGCAACTCTAACAGGCGATTTAAATCGAATTGTAATTACAGCCAATCATAAAAAAAAGGATTTAATACAATTGGCAGCAGTTTTGAACAAAAATCAAAGCAATCTTGACTAAACTCTTATCATTATTAAAACCAGTTGTGACTTGAAATTAATTTACTCTGGTTTTAAATAATTATCTTTGTCAAAAATTATATGATGACAAACAACGATATTTTCAAAAAATTACGCGTAGCCTTAATGCTCCGCGACGACCAAATAGTAGAAATTCTAGAATTAGTAGATTTTAGAATCACCAAATCAGAATTGGGCGCTTTCTTCCGAGATGAAAAACAC
>JBOFUD010000140.1:0-1566 GCA_051652385.1 Flavobacterium sp. | reverse complement strand
TTTTTGCCTCTTTCAGGAGAAATCATCGCTTTTAATGATGCTTTGGAAAGCACTCCCGAAGCCGTTAATTCAGATCCTTATGGTGCGGGTTGGATGATTAAAATTAAAATTGCAAATGCAAGCGAAATCGAAGAATTGCTTTCAGATGCGGCTTACAAAGAGTTAATTGGTGCTTAAATATTTTTTTCTTGTCGTTGCCATAGTTTGGACCGGTTTGATTCTTTTTGTTTGTTTGATAAAATCATCCAGTGTTCCTACTGTAAACATTGTTGGAATTGATAAAGTCGTCCATTTTGCAATGCATTTAACATTTACTTTTTTGTGGGGAATGGCTTTTTTGAAGGGTAGTTTCTTTCCTAAAGTTTCTGGAGCATTGATCGCCGCCTTTTTACTTTCCTTGTTTTTTGGCTTGTTAATTGAAGGCGCTCAAGCCTTTTTTACTTCCACGCGAAGTGCAGATAGTACAGATGTTTTGGCCAATTTTCTTGGATCTTTGTTGGCTTTGGCAATTTTGAATTCATACAGCAAGACAAATGAAAATAACAAATAAAAAATCCCATTTCGATGGGATTTTTTTTTTGAGGCTTGCTTTCTAAAAGTTTCTTTTGTTGTATAAAGATACGTGAGAGATATCGGTTTTCTATTTTTTAGTTGGAAACATTTTGTTTGGCACTTGTTGTGTGGTGAGTAAAACTTACGAATTATTTTAAAATCGTGTGCGTCTTTTTTCTCAATTTATACTGTATTTTTGTGGCTATTGTTTTTAATTCTTAATCGTAAATTCCTATGAATCTCAGATCCTACTTAGACTCGACTTATTTAAAGACCAACGAACAGGCAAATCTTTCCGAGGCTGAAAATATTTTGGTAGCTCAAACTTTTATAAATGAGGCGATTGTTGAAAAGTTCAAACTCATTATGATTCGCCCCGATCGCGTTGCTTTGGCTAAAAAAATGATTCAGGAAGCAGCATCTAATTTGTTAATTGGTACCGTGATAGATTTTCCTCAAGGCACTTCGACTATCGAAGTAAAGTTGTCTGAGGCCATACAAGCGATACAAGACGGCGCTGATGATTTAGACTTTGTTTGTAACTATGAAGCTTTTAAGAGAAATGAACTTGATTTGGTTAAGGATGAAATTTTTAGAGGAACGCAATTAGGACTTGCCAACAAGAAAGTGGTTAAATGGATTATTGAGGTGGCGGCATTGAATAACGATCAGATTATACAACTGTCGGCATTAATCAAAAATACTGTAATGCAGCATTGTAAAGAAGAGGACTACTCCTCTGTTTTTGTAAAATCATCAACAGGTTTTTATGTTACTGAAAACGGTATGCCCAACGGTGCTACTATCGAATCGGTTAAATTAATGCTTGAAAATGCTTCTCCTTTGTCCGTAAAACCTGCCGGAGGAGTGCGTAATTATCAGGATGCTGTGATAATGATTCAACTTGGGGTACAGCGCATTGGTACTTCTGGCGCCAAAGCTATCATTGACGGAGAGGATACAAGAAGCGAGTATTAAAAGAGACAAATTAAACGTATGTGCAGATTTAAAAGT
>JBOFUD010000139.1:0-1712 GCA_051652385.1 Flavobacterium sp. | reverse complement strand
GGTTGCTCCGCCTCGCAATGGTGCCTTTGGCTGGTAGAAATGCAGATGAATACCTTTGAATTTTTCGACTTTAGTACCAACATGCTAAAAAAGGAATTCATCAATTGCGAATCCGAAGCAGCACTTTTGGAATTGCTATTTCATTATTTAAAATGGTACAACCATTCGAAAAGCAAACCAGGTGTTTCCTATCAAGAAAATTTCCCAGAAATAAAATTTCAAATGTACAACTGGCTCGAAGAAGAAATCGAATTCCTGTCCAGAAAAAAGGAACTCGCCACAAAAATCGAAGTTCGCAACGAGAATACCGCAAATCAAGAAAAAATACTGGTAGATCTTTCGGTTGCGCAGTTAGCGTACGGCATCAAAATCCTAATTGAAGGCGGCTTTATCAAAACCAACAATGTCAAACATGTCCTGCGCGTGGCCGCTAGGGTCCTTAAAACCAAAATAACCGAATCTATCTCAGAAGACAGTTTGCGCTCGAAATTCTATGAAATTGAAACTAGCACCTACCTGGAAGTACATGAAAAAATAAAGAAAATTTTAAATTTTACGAAGTTGTAATATTTCCTTCAATATTCTGTACCCAAAACCTCGCATGGTCAGCAACGCTTCATCAGAAACACTTAGTAATTCTGCCAAGGTTTGAAGATTATTCAATTTCAAAAACCCAAGCAATTCGCTACTGGGTGTATAATCTGAAGGTGTATTCATAAAATAAATTTGACTTCACAAAGGTATAAAAACAAGCTGCGTGGGACATCTGTCATCAGCCACAGAGGTACCGCCAAGCACCCACAGCACACGATTAACAGAGCCCACGCATTGCGTAGGCGAACAGTTAATTCGTGAGCTGATTTAGAATGTTTTGGCGGTTTTCTGTGGCTCTACTTAACTTTCGCTATATGTATTGAGTAACTACTCAATTATTGTATTGGCTACAAATGTAAACAAATACCCCTATTTCAGGACATTTATCCCAAAAATAAAGCACTTCCCTATTATTTTTTGATGTTTTTATGACGTTCTATTGGGGGTTGCACCCCATGTGCAACCCTTTTGATGTTACAGCATACAGCCCTGTCTAAAAAGGGAAAATACCGCGCCCAAACCGCAACTTTCACTACACACATTGCATGTACACAAAAGAAAACAAGAACAAATGCAGCACAATTGGTCCGTTTTTTTTTAGCACTGCTCAAAGCTAAGACTAACTGCAACACAGGCACTGTTTTTTTTTCTGCTTGCAAACACACACAAACACCACTATTTACGGGCATTTGGTCTACATACGCTGTACTCCAAAATTATTTTTTTATGATTTTATGGCACTTTATTGGGGGTTGCACCCCATGTGCAACTGTTTTGGTATTGCTTTATGAAGTCTATTTGCCCTTATAAATTTCTAAATTTTAAAACATGGCTGTCGAACTACTTACAAAAGAAGACTTGAATGAATTCAAAACAGAATTACTTTCCGCAATCACTAAGCTAACCACTGCGCCACAAAACAAACCAAAATGGCTCAAATCCAAAGAGGTGCTCGATCTGCTAACCATTTCCCATGGCACACTTCAAAACCTCCGTATCAATGGCACCCTATCCTTTACCAAAATTGGAGGCACCATTTATTACGACCAAGACGATATCAATAAAATACTCGAGCATAATAAAACAACATCCAAGTCGAACCCTTTCAAATAAGTAGA
>JBOFUD010000138.1:0-2625 GCA_051652385.1 Flavobacterium sp. | reverse complement strand
TGGGTGTAAAACTAAAATTGACATCAAACGTGTTAAAAGTAGGATTGGCACATATCTGCGTAAAAAGGAAAGTAGGTTTGCCAATGGCTATTTGTGCTCGAAGTGTCGTTGAAAATGGGGATAAACCAACTGAAATATAGAAAAATAATTGTACCCAAAAGAAGACCTTATGATACCTATACATACTCGGGATTTGGTTTTACAAGGTTTTGAAATAAATAAAAACTTCGATTGTTGGGGGACAACCAAAGTTTTTATTTCAACCCACTAGTTATTATTTGAAGCGGTTATTTTTGAAATTTTTAATCTAAAGTCAGGTCTTTTGTCATTAAACGCATCCAAAAAAGCTTCGGTATTGTTTTGTTTATCGTACACATTAAAAAAGGCGGAGTTGCCGTACCAATTTTCTAACTCTTCATTATTCGGATTCAATTCTGTAAAAATATTACCTTTACAAGAGTTGATGTACAATTGTTCTAACTTGATTTTTTTCAAATTCGCGGCGGTTACCTCAATAGAAGCGTCTAAAATTACGGCGGGATTAAAGCCGGAAATCACACTTCTTTTTAATTCTAAGAACGAATTTTCAGCCACACGTACTGCATCTTTGATTAAATTCTTTTGCATATCACCCAACAAATCAGCACTGTCGTTTACGAGGGTCATATTGCTAGCGCTTACATTGGTTTGCTTTTTACTAAAATCAACTTCTCCTTTTTGTTCGTAAGAGGCTACATCAACACAGCGGTACGCCATGGTATTACTGGAAATGTAGGAAGATCGGATGGCTAGTGAGTTATCAATTCTGCATTGTGTACCATAATTGAATCGATAATCAATAGCACTTGACTTCAGGGACACCATTTTTTTCAGGGTCACATCGCCACCATAAACCACAAAGGAGTCACCGGCGGCAAAACTTACCATTACATTTTCGATTACCGTAGTGCTTCCAACGCCTCCCAACAACAAACCGTTGAAATTAACATTACCTCTAATTTTGTTTCCCGCATATTCAATTCGAACATAGCGAAGAATTCCAGCATCAGCAGCAGAATTGGTACCTCCATATACGGTCATGGCATTGTCCAACCCAAAGTCTACAGAAGACACCCCTCCAAATTTGTTGATGGGTGCGTCACCTAGGATAATTAGACCACCCCAGTCGCCTGGTTTTTTGAGACTTTTGCTTGAAGTAAAAACAATAGGATCGGTTTCTAATCCATCAGCGATAATTTTAGCTCCTTTGGTAATGACCAAAGCTGCTCCAGATCCAAAATCTCCAATAATTACTGTACCTGGTTCAATGGTCAGCACTGCGTTGTTGGTCACATATACGGGGCCTTGCAAAAGGTACACGTTACGCTTTAGTAATTTTGTATCTATGGCAATACTTCCCGCCAGAATTTGGTTCGCTTCGCCATAATCTACCTTGGCTGGCTTAAATTCTGACCAGTTGTTTAACCAATTTGCAGCACCAAAAACACCTTTTTCTTGTTGTGCAGTAACAGAACAAGTTACTAGTAGCATGATCGCTACCATGTGAGTTATTTTTTTCATAAGATTAAAGATTTAGGGCGTTACTTTCTTACACTTAAAATGTTGCAATAAATTGGTTAGTAGTAGGTAGGTTATTTGAACACTAATTTATGCTGGTAAATGAGAATAGTACTTTTATATTAATTATCTCCTAGACTATTCAATGATTTCAATGTTTCCTCATAGAATAAAATCGCAGAGATGAGATTGCCCTTATCCGCATAAGGCACCATCTTTCTTTGGAATTCAACTGTAACGTCTAAAAAAGCATTCATACTATCGGATTGCGCATTCAAGGCTTTGGTATTGTTGGCATCTTCAGGAATTCCTAAATCGGTCAACGTAACTCCAGGCTTGCTTACCAAGGCGATGTAAGGCAACGTTTTAACTAACACTTTAATTCTTTCGATATACAATTCTAAAAGCGGTCCTTTTTGCAACGTCTCTAATTCCGGCTTTGAATAGTATTTTTTAACCAAAGCGGTTCTACTAATAATACTCTGAGGCGCTTTAGTTTGTGCTGAAGCCACTCCTACCGTTACGAATGCTAGTAACGCAAAAAATACAATTTTCCCTTTCATGCTTTTCTTTTTTGTTAATTAAAATGTTAATAACAAAAATAAACAAATAAAATTAACTCACAACTTTTTAGGTAAATTTTATAGCTATAAAATAGTACATATATTGAAAAAAAATGTTATTCACCGATAATATGTGTATTTAAGCGATTGACTTACAGGTGTTTATACGTAGTCCCGTTTCTAAAAAACTGCAGTACCTCAACTGTAAAAACTCAAAATTAACAGATTCAAAATGTTAATAAACAGTAATTATTTACAAATAGAAATCCCAATAAAAAATTAAAAGTGCTTACTCCCAAAGTTTGATCTATAATATTTTAGTCTCCATCATTTTCTTCTATCTTTGCTTTATGCAATTTTCATCTATTTTAGGTCAATCCCACATCAAAGATCACTTAATCAACAGTGCCAACCGGGGCAGAATTCCTCACGCACAATTATTTATAGGACCTGAGGGCTGCGGAACACTTGCTACAGCCATCGCTTATGCGCAGTATATTTTGTG
>JBOFUD010000137.1:0-3267 GCA_051652385.1 Flavobacterium sp. | reverse complement strand
AAAGTGACTAGCGAGCAATTGCACCGTATTTGTAAAGTTTCTGAAGAATATTCTACGGGACGTTTGCACATTACCACGCGTCAGGATATTCAAATTCACTATGTCAGTTTGGATAGAACACCACAACTTTGGGCAGAATTAGAGAAAGATGACGTGACTTTGAGAGAAGCTTGCGGGAATACCGTTCGAAATATTACGGCTAGCGAAACAGCCGGTATCGACCCAGACGAACCTTTTGATGTGTCTCCTTATGCGCATGGGTTATTTTCGTTTTTGTTGCGAAATCCTGTGAATCAAGAAATGGGACGAAAAGTAAAAATCTCTTTCTCTTCCTCCGATAAAGATACGGGTCTAAGTTATTTACATGATTTAGGGTTTATCCCAAAAATCGTTAATGGCGAAAAAGGATTCAAAGTGATGCTTGGTGGTGGTTTAGGATCTCAGCCTCATCACGCAGAACTATTGTCTGAATTTATTCCAGCCAATCAAATTATTCCAACGACAGAAGGGGTTTTACGAATTTTTGACCGTTTTGGCGAAAGAGCGAAACGTTTGAAAGCACGTATGAAATTTTTAATCAAAGACATTGGTAGAGAGGAATTTTTGCGTTTGGTCGACGAAGAAAAAAAAGCACTTGCACATCACGTGGTCGAAATTGACACAACGCTTTTCGAAAAACCTATTCCAACGCCCTTGTTCATCGCTCCAGAAGTTGTGCTTGATGATCTTGCCGCTTTCGAAGCTTGGAAAAAAGCCAATGTGATTCCGCAAAAACAAGCGGGTTATGTAGCTATCGGAATCAAAGTAGCGCTTGGCGATTTTTATATTGATAAAGCCAGACAATTGGCTGATTTAGTTAAAAATTATGCCACCAATGAATTGCGTTTTACCTTACGTCAGGATATTTTAATTCGTCATATAAAAGAAGAAGCATTACCTTTCTTTTATCAAGAATTAGCCAAATTAGATTTTGTTACCTTGGGATACAATAGCACCGCAGATATTACCGCTTGCCCCGGAACGGATACTTGTAATTTAGGAATTGCGAGTAGTACAGGTATTGCGGTGGAGTTAGAAAGAGTGTTGGCAACAGAATATCCTCGCTATGTCAATTCCAACGAAATCACGATTAAAATTAGTGGTTGTATGAACGCTTGTGGCCAACACAATATGGCCGAAATAGGTTTTCAGGGTATGTCCATCAATGTGGGGAAACTCGTAGCGCCGGCATTGCAAGTTTTGCTTGGCGGAGGAAATTTAGGAAACGGTCAAGGTCGTTTTTCTGATAAAGTAATCAAAATACCAAGTCGTCGCGGTCCTGATGCTTTGCGATTGATCTTGAATGATTTTGAAACTAATGCCAACGGAGCATCATTCTTGCAGTATTATGATACCAAAGGTGAGAAATATTTTTATGAATTTTTGAAGCCATTAGGCGATGTCAACAACATCACCGAAGCTGATTTTGTAGATTGGGGCAACGCCGATAATTATGTAAAAGCTGTAGGAGTGGGCGAATGTGCGGGTGTAGTGATCGATTTAGTAGCGACTTTATTGTACGAAGCCAAAGATAAACTGACTTTTGCTCAAGAAGCTTTCGAAGATCAAAAATGGTCGGATGCTATTTATTTAGCCTATGCCGGATTAGTGAATGGAGCCAAAGCCTTATTGTTGGCCGAAGACCAAAAGACCAATCATCATGCTGGAATCATCGATTTGTTTGATGCTGTTTTTGTAGCGACGAATAAAATACAATTAGCCAGTTCTTTCCAAGAATTAGTCTATCAAATAAAAGAAAACGAACCGTCTGAATCTTTTGCCAAAGAATATATTGCCAATGCACTTGCTTTTTTTGAAAACATCGAAAGTTACAGAGTAAATGATCTTGCAAATGCGTAAAACAAATATCCAACCTAAAGTGACCCTAGTGGGCGCTGGTCCAGGCGATCCAGATCTGTTGACCATCAAAGGAGTAAAAGCCCTGGCAGCAGCGAATGTTGTTTTGTATGATGCTTTGGCCAATGAAGAATTATTGGAATTCGCCCCCAAGTCATCCATCAAAATATTTGTGGGCAAGCGCAAAGGATGTCATGCGTATTCTCAAGAGCAAATCAATCAATTAATTGTTGACAATGCTTTGACGTACGGTCATGTCGTTCGGCTAAAAGGAGGTGATCCCTTTATCTTTGGTCGTGGAAGCGAAGAAATTGAGCACGTAGAAAGTTTTGGAATTCCTACCTTTGTCGTTCCCGGCATTTCCTCTTCGATTGCCGTTCCTGCTTATCAAGGAATTTCATTGACCAAAAGAGGTGTTTCTGAGAGTTTTTGGGTCATTACCGGAACGACTTCTGATAGGAAATTAGGAGCAGATATTGCATTAGCTGCAAAATCAACCGCTACTGTGGTCATTTTGATGGGAATGAGTAAGTTGGATCAAATTGTTTCATTGTTTCAAAAAGAGTCCAAAGGCGAAACTCCGATTGCTATCATTCAAAACGGAACTACGCCACAAGAAAAAATTGGAGTAGGTACTATTAATTCGATTGAAGGAGTGGTGTCTAGCAAAAAAATAAGTTCTCCAGCCATTATTGTGATTGGAGAAGTAGTAAAAGAAAGCAATAAGTTAAAAGGATTTTACGAGGAATTTATTTCGAAAGAAAAACGATAAATAAAAATTCCCTAGGAACAAACAATTGAATAGCTTCGGGTTTTAACCCGATGAAGTTAAAAGGATTTTACGAGGAATTTATTTCGAAAGAAACACGATAAATAAAGATTCCCTAGGAACAAACAATTGAATAGCTTCGGGTTTTAACCCGATGAAGTTAAAAGGATTTTACGAGGAATTTATTTCTAAAGAAATACGATAAATAAAAATTCCCTAGGAACAAACAATTGAATAGCTTCGGGTTTTAACCCTATGAAGTTAAAAGGATTTCACGAGGAATTTATTGTAAATACCCCCGTAGGGTCAGGATGCGACCTGACTTAAACAAAAAACTAACAATGGAAAGAAACGAATTATATCCCGTGTTTTTAAAACTACATCAATTAAAGGTATTGATTGTTGGTGGCGGAAATGTCGGTTTAGAAAAATTGTCTTTTATGTTGAAATCCAGTCCGAATGCTCAAGTTGAGGTTGTCGCACCGCGATTTCTTCCCGAGTTGGAAGCCTTGGTCGAGAAACACCCTTCTGTAGTTTTGACTCAGGCCAAGTTCAAGAAAAAGATGCTTAAAAAACGTAATTTAGTAATCGCTTGCACGGAT